>JBAVCA010000318.1:0-5986 GCA_049586475.1 Nocardioides sp. | reverse complement strand
GGACGGCGCCGTGACCACCGCCGCGCCGCTCGCCTCCGTGCTGGCGGCAGGGGATCCGGGGTTGCCCGGCACCTTCCCGACGACCACCACTGACTACGACCTCGAGCCGGTCAAGCTCCCTGGGATGCGCGAGCCGATCGAGATGGTCGGCCACGTCGTCGAGCCCGGTTCCGCGGCCCCCTCAGGCCGGCCCCTGGTGCTCTTCCTCCACGGCCGCCACGAGACCTGCTACGACCCGAGCGGCAACGGCCGGGGCACCGACACCTGGCCCTGCCCGGCGCGCTTGGCCGAGGTCCCGAGCCACCGCGGTTACGACTACCTCCAGCAGGTGCTCGCCTCGCAGGGCTACGCGACGGTCTCGGTGCGGGTCAACGGGATCAACGCCCAGGACTACCGCCTTGCCGACGGCGGTGCGGACGCCCGGGCCGCCATCGTGCGCCGCCACCTCGACCACTGGGTCGACCTGGCCGCGGCGCACCGGGTCGATCTCGACCAAGTGGTCCTGGTCGGCCACAGCCGTGGCGGCGAGGGCGCCAGCCGCGCCGCGCTCCAGATCCCGCTCACGGCGCCGTACCGGATCGCCGGTCAGGTGCTGCTCGCCCCGACCGACTTCGGTGCTCAGTCAGCGCCGTACGTCCCCACCGTCACGGTGTTGCCCTACTGCGACGGCGACGTGTCCGACATCCAGGGCCAGCAGTTCACCGACACCGGGCGAGACCTGGCTCTCGACGACACCTCGCTGAAGAGCTCGGTGCTCGTGATGGGCGCCAACCACAACTACTTCAACACCGAGTGGACCCCGGGCTCGGCAGCTGCCCCGTCCTCCGACGACTGGTACGGCAACAAGAAGGAGCCGTGCGGCACGAAGCACCCCGGGCGGCTGAGCCAGGAACAGCAGCGCAACGTCGCCGCGGCGTACGTCGCGGGCGCGGTTGCCTTGGTCACCGGGGCCGAGGAGTACCTGCCCCTCTTCGACGGCTCGAGCGTGACCGTCGGCTCGATCGGCACCGCCGACGTCCGTAGTCACGCGCTGGGCGGGGGTCGGGTCCTGCGGCGACCCGGTATCGAAGCCACCCCCACACCCGGGACGGGAGGCGCCACCACCCGGTTGTGCCAGGGGGTGGCGGCTTTCTCCGGTGGCTCCCCGGCCATCTGTGGGAAGAACCGTCCAGATGTGATCGCCCCGCACTGGACCCAGAAGGGTTCGCCCGTGCCCCATCGGAGATTCTTCGAGCTGGCCTGGACGGGCGCGGGAGCCGCCGGTGGTCTGCGCTTCGACGAGCCGCTCGACCTGAGCGTCGAGCGGCTCGAGCTGCGCACGATCGTGGACCCTCGCAGCGGACCGGTCGAGCTCGCCGTGCGCCTGACCGACGGCACCGGGGCGAGCACGACCGTCGTCCCGCTGAACACCACCGCGGACGGCGACACCCTCGCCCCGCTCCTTCTCGCCAACGGGGCGACGAAGCTCTGGGCCCAAGCGCTGCTGGTGGATGCGGCCGCCGTCGATCCCGCAGACGCCGACAACGCCGCCGACCTGAGCGACATCGTCTCGGTCGAGATCGTCGGGCTCAGTGCTCGGGGTCGTCTGTGGGTCGCCGACCTGGGCTCCGCCCCCGCTGCCCTCGCGAGCGTGCCCGACCTGCGACTCCCTCGACTGCGGATCGGTGAGCTGGAGCTGACCGAGGGTGATCGCCCGGCCTCACGGGTGGCCCGGGTGCCGTTCGAGATCGACGGTGACCTCGTCCGGCCGGCGCGTTTCGTCGTCCAGACCGTCGGCCAGGCGCGCGGAGACAAGTCACGATTCGCGATCGACCTTGCTCCGGGGCAACGCTCGGGGACCATCCCCGTCCCCTACACCGCCAACACCCTGAGCGACTACCAGAGCCGATCCGAGATCTCCGCCTGGTCCCTCGGCGGCGTCGTCACCGACGACTACCTCGGACGACTGACCGTGATCGACGACGACATCCGTCCGGTGCGAAAGATCCAGGTGGTGCAGCGGCGCGTGGTCGAGGGGCAACCGATCGTGCTGCGGGCATCGCTGTCCATCCCCGCCGGGTACGACGCCGACGTGTCCGCGCAGGTCGTCCGGGGCCCGGGCGAGGACCTCCGCGGTGACGACGTCCCGTCGAGATGGTTGTCGACCCACGCCAGCGCGGAGAAGGTGCGCCGACCCCTCTACCGGCTCTACGCCGGGTTCGGCGACCTGATCGAGTCGGGCCAGACCCAGGTGGACCTCATCCTGCCCACCGCGCGGGACTCCCGCGTCGAGGGGAAGGAAAAGCTGACCGTGACCATCAACTTCGCCGGCCAGCAGTACCAACGGACGATCACGGTGGTCGACGCGCGCTAGCAGCGGCCGGCGGTGGGGCCTCCCGCGGGACCTCTCCGCACCGTGAGGAGCGCGTCGAGGCGCACCATCGCCACGGTGCCGGCGATCGGTCCGATCGCCAGAAGTGCGACGGCTCCGCGCCAACCGATCCAGTCCACGACGTAGGGCACCGCGTTGATGGTGACGACCGTGAGCAGGAAGCCGATCGCGGTCTGCATCGTCAGCGCGGTGCCGATGTAGCGGCGGTCGGCGACCTCGGTCATCAGGGTGGAGAAGAGTCCGGAGTCGGCAATGATCGAGATGCCCCAGAGCGCCAGCACCGGCAGCAGCAGGTACGGCGAGGCGCCGTACGTCGCCGCGGCCAGCAGGCAGCACGATGCGCTGATCGCCATCGCCCCTCCGGCGACCCGGGCCCGTCCGAACCGGTCGCCCAGCCAGCCTCCGGCCAGGGCGCCGACGACTCCGGCGAGGCCGATGACGGCGAAGGCCACCAACCCGATTGCGGTGCGAGACCCGGCCCAGGTGTCAGAGACGGCGAAGCTGGCGGCCAGGTAGGCCGGCAACCAGGTCCACATCGCGTAGAGCTCCCACATGTGGCCGAAGTAACCGAGGTTGGCCAGGCGCGGACCGCGGTCGCGGAAGAGGCGGAGCAGGTAGCTGGGGTCGAACGGCGGGGCCGGTGCCGCAAGCGGGCCCAGCCGCACAAAAGCCATCGCGATCGCGGCGGCGACCAGGCACAGCACCGACGACGTCAGCAGCACCGAGCGCCAGGGAAGATCGCCGAAGGCACCGGCGAGCCCGTTGAGCAGCTGAGGAAGTGAGCTGCCAAGGGTGAGGGCTCCGACCAGGACTCCGATCGCCAGGCCGCGCCCGCGCTGGAACCAGGAAGCCATCAGCTTGATCCCGGTCGGGTAGACCCCGGCCAGCGCGACACCGGTGAGAAAGCGCAACGGCAACGCTGGAGCCAGCGAGTCCACGGCCAGGGCGATGATGCCGGTGCTGACGGCCGCGACCAACGCGGACCCGGCGGCCAGGCGGTGCGGCGGCCATCGGTCAGGGAGGCTGAGCACGGCGCTCAGCACCGCGCCGACCACGAAGCCGAGCTGCACCGCAACGGTGAGCAGCGTGCCCTGCTGGGTGCTGATCGCCCACTCCGTGCGCAGGCTCGGCACCACGGCGGATGCCGAGAACCAGCTCGACATCGCCAGCACCTGCACGACCGCGATCAGGACGAGCTGGTGCCCGGCGGTGAGTCGGTCGGCTCGGGGAGTCACGGCTGCATCCTGCCCCAGGCCCGTCGGAGGGTGAGTCGGTCAGGCCGGCAAGTCCTCCGCGTCCACGATGCGGTAGGCGTACCCCTGCTCGGCGAGGAATCGCTGCCGGTTCTGGGCGAAGTCGGCATCGACGGTGTCGCGTGAGACGACGGTGTAGAAGTGCGCCGACTTGCCGTCAGCCTTGGGTCGCAGGAGCCGGCCCAGCCGCTGCGCCTCCTCCTGGCGTGAGCCGAAGGAGCCCGAGACCTGGATGGCGACCTCGGCCGAGGGGAGGTCGATGGAGAAGTTGGCGACCTTGGAGACCACAAGCATGCCGATCTCGCCGGTGCGGAAGGCCTCGAAGAGGCGTTGCCGCTCCTTGACCGGTGTCTCACCCTTGATGACCGGGGCCCCGAGCTTCTCGGCGAGCTCGTCGATCTGGTCGATGTACTGCCCGATCACCAAGGTCGGCTGACCGGGGTGCTGGGCGACGAGGTCGCGCACCACCTGGATCTTCTGGGGGGTGCACGACGCCAACCGGTAACGCTCCTCCGGCTCGGAGGTCGCGTAGACGATGCGCTCCTGAGTCGGCAGGCTCACCCGGACCTCGACACAGTCGGCCGGCGCGATCCAGCCTTGGCTCTCGATGTCCTTCCATGGCGCGTCGTACCGCTTGGGACCGATCAGGGAGAACACGTCTCCCTCGCGCCCGTCCTCGCGCACCAGGGTCGCGGTCAGGCCGATGCGTCGGCGGGCCTGGAGGTTGGCGGTCATCCGGAAGATCGGCGCGGGCAGCAGGTGCACCTCGTCGTAGACGATGAGGCCCCAGTCGCGGGCGTCGAGCAGCTCGAGGTGGCTGTAGACGCCCTTGCGGCGTGTGGTCATCACCTGGTAGGTCGCGATCGTGACGGGCCGGATCTCCTTGACGGTGCCGGAGTACTCGCCGATCTCGTCCTCGGTCAGGGAGGTGCGCCTGATCAGCTCGTCCTTCCACTGCCGGGCGCTGACGGTGTTCGTGACCAGGATCAGTGTCGTCGCCTGGGCCTGGGCCATGGCGGCGGCACCGACCATTGTCTTGCCGGCACCGCAGGGCAGCACTACGACGCCGGAGCCGCCGTGCCAGAACGAGTCGGCTGCGTCGCGCTGGTAGTCGCGCAAGTGCCAGTCGGTCTCGTCGAGGGAGATCGCGTGCGCCTCGCCGTCGACGTACCCGGCGAAGTCCTCGGCCGGCCAGCCGAGCTTGAGCAGGGCCTGCTTGAGGTTGCCGCGCTCGGAGGCGTGCACCACCACGGTGTCGTCGTCGAGTCGGGCACCGAGCATGCCCTGCACCTTCTTCGCGCGCAGCACCTCCTCGAGCACCGGGCGATCGGTGCTGGCCATGACCAGCCCGTGAACCGGGTGCTTCTCCAGGCGCAGTCGTCCGTAGCGGGCCATCGTCTCGGCGACGTCGACGAGCAGGGAGTGCGGCACCGAGTAACGGCTGTAGGAGAGCAGCGTGTCGACGACCATCTCGGCGTCGTGCCCGGCTGCGCGGGCGTTCCACAGGCCGAGGGGGGTCAGGCGGTAGGTGTGGACGTGCTCGGGAGACCGCTCCAGCTCGGCGAACGGCGCGATCGCCTTGCGGCAGTCCTGCGCTCGCTCGTGATCGATCTCGAGCAGGAGGGTCTTGTCCGACTGGACGATGAGGGGGCCGTCATTCACCTTCGAAGTCTACGGAGGGCCGATAGTCCCAGACGATTCGTACGGTGACGCGCCGCGAGAGCGTGCGAAACGTCAGGGACTATCCCGGCGTGAGTGGGCGGACGGTGGTGATCCGGTGCACCGCAAAGGCGCGGACGTCGTCGGCGCGGTGGTCATGGGCGGTCAGGGAGCCGCCCTCGATCGAGATCGGGTCGATCACGCGCTCGGAGGAGATGCCCTGGTTGTCGACGTAGCCGATCAGGACGGTGGCCTCGGTCTCCATTGCCGCGCGCAGCGCGGCCAGGGCACCGGAGGGGGTCAGCGGGGTGGAGGGCGAGGCGGGACGCGAGGAGGCCGCGCGGTCGCCTGCGCGGACCGCGGTCACCACGGAGGCGACGCGGGCCGACTCGCGCACCGAACGGACCGAGGGACGGCGTTCGCGGGGCGGACGGGCGCGCAACACGTCGGGACGCGAGACCTGCACCGACCCGTCGGCGGACTCCATGACCGGGGCTGCGCCGAGCTCACGCAATCGGGGCAGCAGGATGTCGAGCGGGGTCGAGCTGATCAGCACCGTCGGCGCGATTCGGCGAAGCCCGAGCGGCCCCGCCTTCGGGTGGTGGAGCAGCTCGGTGAGCGCAGACTCGTCGTCGGCGCGCAGGAACGCCTCGGCGTGGCCGACCCGGATGGCGCCGAAGGTGCGCACCGTGTCGTCGACGAG
>JBAVCA010000317.1:0-5871 GCA_049586475.1 Nocardioides sp. | reverse complement strand
CGGTCTGCCAGCGGTGCCGCTGACGGCGCCGCGGCTGCCCACCTGGGCGCCTCAGGCCGTCGCCGGGATCAGCCTCGGCGTCGCCCTGCTGGCACGCCTCGCGGCGACCGGCTGGGTCGGCGCGGTGTTCATCGGCGTGGTCACGTTCGTGATCGCGCTCCCGCTGTGGTCGGCGGTGGTGGAGGGTCGGCGCGGAGCCGTCGACCGATTCGTGACCGCCCTGGTCTGGACGTCGTTCGCGATCGCGATGATCCCGCTGGTGTGGTTGCTGTTCACGGTCATTCAGCGCGGCGGCTCGACGGTCAACGCCGAGTTCCTGACCTTCGACATGCGCAACGTCATCGGCGACACCCAGGGCGGGATCTACCACGCGCTGATCGGGACGCTGCTGGTCACCCTGGTCGCAGCGGTCATCTCGGTGCCGATCGGGCTGTTCACCGCGATCTACGTCGTGGAGTACGGCAAGAGCAACCGGCTCTCCAAGATCGTGACGTTCCTGGTCGACGTGATGACCGGCATCCCCTCGATCGTCGCCGGTCTGTTCGCGCTCTCGCTGTTCGTGCTGCTGGTCGATCCGGGCTATCGCTCGGGCTTCGCCGGGTCGGTGGCGCTGTCGCTGCTGATGATCCCCACGGTGGTCCGTTCGACCGAGGAGATGCTGCGGCTGGTGCCCGAGGACCTGCGGGAGGCGTCGTACGCCCTCGGCGTGCCGAAGTGGCGCACGATCACCAAGGTCGTCCTGCCCACGGCCTTCGGCGGCATCGTCACCGGCGTCGTGCTCGCGGTCTCGCGGGTCATCGGCGAGACCGCCCCGCTGCTCGTCGTGGCCGGCACCTTCGACTCGGTCAACACCAACCCCTTCGACGGGCGCATGCAGACCCTGCCGGTCTTCATCTTCCAGCAGTACAGCCTCGCCACGGACAAGGGGCGGGCCTACGCTTGGGGTGGCGCGCTCGTGCTCATCGCCCTGGTGATGGGACTCAACCTCATCGCTCGGATCATCGGAAAGCTCTTCGCCCCCGCAAAGGGCTGAGAGGGACACAGGACACACAATGGCCAAGAGCATCGACGTCTCCGACCTGGACATCTACTACAGCGACTTCCTCGCCGTCCAGGGAGTCAACATGACCATCCGCGCCGGTGCGGTGACGGCGTTCATCGGACCCTCCGGTTGCGGCAAGTCGACCTTCCTGCGCTCGCTGAACCGGATGCACGAGGTGATCCCGGGCGCTCGCGTCGAGGGCAAGATCGTCGTCGACGGTCAGTCCCTCTACGACCCGGCGATCGACCCGGTCGCCGTCCGCCGCCAGATCGGGATGGTCTTCCAGCGGCCGAACCCGTTCCCGACAATGTCGATCTACGACAACGTGCTGGCCGGTGACCGGCTGAATGCCAAGAAGCGCAAGAAGACCGACTCCGACGACATCGTCGAGAAGTCGCTGCGCGGGGCCAACCTCTGGACCGAGGTCATGGATCGGCTGAACAAGCCCGGCATGGGTCTCTCCGGTGGGCAGCAGCAACGGCTGTGCATTGCGCGCGCCATCGCGGTCGAGCCGCAGGTGCTGCTCATGGACGAGCCGTGCTCGGCCCTCGACCCGATCTCGACGTCCGCGATCGAGGACCTCATCCACGAGCTGAAGTCCGAGTACACGATCGTCATCGTCACCCACAACATGCAGCAGGCTGCCCGCGTCTCCGACGAGACCGGCTTCTTCAACCTCAAGGCCACCGGCGAGCCCGGCCACCTGGTGGAGTTCAACTCGACCAAGAAGATGTTCTCCAACCCCGACGAGGAGTCCACCGAGGCGTATATCTCGGGTCGGTTCGGCTGAAAGCTGCCTGACTCGGGATAGTCCCTGACGTTTCGCACGGCGACACGCCGTGTGAGCGTGCGAAACGTCAGGGACTATCCCAAATGGGTCCCCCTCGAAGCGCGCCTGTGGAGAGCGGAGAACGCGCGGCAGCGATCTGTTTCACGCTGGGGGCGTGGCAGAGGAGTCGCGACCGGGGAGTGAGCACGGGGTGGTTGGCCCCGTTCGGGTCGACCCTGCCGGCGTCCGGGGGCCGACTCGCCGCGAAGCGGCAAGCGATGAGTGGAGGCGCAGCAGCCGCGGTCTGTACGTGCCCTCCTGGGTCGAGCAGACACCCGAACAGCGGGTGGTGGAAGCGGGCTACCTCGTCCCGACCTACGGCGCGGTCACCGGCTGGGGTGCCCTGCGGTGGCGCGGTGCCGGCAGCTTCGACGGGGTCGACCGCTGGGACCTGCCGAGCCCGGTGTCGATCGCGACGCAGTTCCATCGAATCCGCCGCCAACCATTGGTCACGCTGTGCGAGGAGCGCTTTGACGTCCGCGAGGCCAGCAGTGTCGACGGGATCTGGGTGACGTCGGCGGTGCGCTCGGTGTGCTTCGTCATGCGCTACGCCCACAACATCTGCGAGGCCGCCGTCGCGCTGAACTCGGCGGCGCTCGTCGACCTAGTGTCCATCGAGGAGGCCTCGGAGTGGATGTACTCCCACCCGAGCTATACCGGGATCGGGCAGGGCCGCGACTGCCTGGCCTTCGCTGACGAGAACTGTTGGTCGCCGATGGAGGGTCGGATGCTGGTGGAGTGGGTGGGATGTACCGGCGGGAAGGCGCCGCTCACGAACAGGCCGGTCTTCGATCTGCAGGGCCGGCACATCGGCACCCCGGACCTGATCGACGTGCAGGCAGGGGTGATCGGTCAGTACGACGGGAGGGTCCACCTGGCGAGCGCCCAGCGGCGGCGTGACGTCGTGCGAGACGCGACGTACCGCGAGCACGGTCTCGAGCAGGTGATCGCGGTGGCCGGTGACCTGGGCACCCGCCGCTTCGACGACCGGCTCCGGCAGGCCTACCTGCGCGCCGCGCGCCACCCCGCGTCGGACCGGACGTGGACCACTGAGCTGCCCGATTGGTGGGTTCCGACCTTCACGGTCGCCCAACGGCGAGCCTTGACGACATCCGAGCGCCGGCGCTGGCTGGGCTTCCGTGACGCGGCGTAGGCCTAACCGGGATAGTCCCTGACCTTTCGCACAGCGACACGCCGTAAGAGCGTGCGAAAGGTCAGGGACTATCCCAATCCACGCCAGCCTCAGGTAGGCACGACCACGTTGAGTACGGCGTACGACAGTGCGGCGGCGAGGCCGGCCATCGGGAAGGTGAGCACCCAGGCCGCGACGATGCGACGTGCCACGAGCCAGCGCACCGCGCTGACGCGCTTGCTGGCGCCGGCGCCCATCACGGCCGAGGTGATGGTGTGGGTGGTCGAGATCGGCGCCTCGAAGACGTACGCCGTCGTGTAGAGCACCGAGGCCGCGACCGACTCGGCGGCGAACCCGCGGGGTGGGTCGAGGTCGATGATGCGTCGGCCCAGGGTGCGCATGATCCGCCACCCGCCGGAGTACGTGCCGAGCGAGATGGCCGAGGCTGCGGCGACGATCACCCAGATCGGGAGGTCCTGGTCGGCGGTGACGTAACCACCGGCGAGCAGCGCCAGGAAGATGACGCCCATCGTCTTCTGGGCGTCCTGCAACCCGTGCCCGAGCGCCATCGCCGCCGCGGACAACGTCTGGAGGAGCCGGAAGCCGCTGTTGGCCTTCTTCGGGTTGGCCCGGCGGAAGATCCACATGATCGCGACCATCACGCCGAAGCCGAGGGTGAAGGCCACCACCGGCGAGAGCACCATCGGGATGACGACCTTCTTGATCACCACGTCCCACTGCGCGGTGGCACCGGCTGCGAGCGCAGCGCCGACCAGGCCGCCGATCAGGGCGTGCGAGGAGGAGGAGGGCAGGCCGTAGTACCAGGTGATGAGGTTCCACGTGATGGCGCCGATCAGACCGGCCATCACGATGATCAGCGCCGCGTTCCCGACCCCGGGATCGATGGTCTCCGAGACGGTCTGCGCGACTTTTTGGCCGAGGAAGGCGCCGATGAAGTTCATCACCGCAGCCATCGCCAGGGCGATGCGTGGGGTGAGGGCCCGCGTCGAGATCGAGGTTGCGATCGCGTTGGCCGCGTCGTGGAACCCGTTCGTGTAGTCGAAGACGAGGGCGATGACGACGACGGCGATGACGATCGCCAGGGAGAGGGTCACCCTCAGCTCTCCTTGAGCGCGATCTGCTCCACGATGTTGGCGACCCGCTCGAAGCCGTCGACGGCCTCCTCGAGCGACTCGACGATGTCCTTGAGCTTGAGGACCTCGAGCGTGGGGTAGCTGCCGGAGAAGAGCGCGGCCAGGCTGCGCCGGTGGTTGCGATCGCCGACGTTCTCCAGCCGGTTGATCTCGATCCAGTAGTCGTTGAGCGCGTTCATCGTCTTCAGCCTCGGCATCGCGGCCACGGTGAGCTCTGCGCACCGCTGCAGCACCTCGACCTGGAGCGAGAGATCAGCCGGGATCTCGGCGACCTGGTAGAGCAGGATCAGGTCCACGACCTCGTCCATGGAGTCCATCACGTCGTCGAGGCCCGAGGCGAGGGCGTAGATGTCCTCACGGTCGAAGGGCGTCACGAACGTCGTGTTGACCCGACGGATCAGGGAGTGGGTCGTCTCGTCGGCGTCGTGCTCGGCGGCACGCATCCGGGTGGCGACGTCCTCGCGGTCCGCCGCCTCCGAGAACATCTCGGCGAGCAACGAGGAGCCGATCACGAGGTGCTGGGCAGCCTCGGTGAAGAGGTCGTAGAACGCTGAGTCGAGAGGGCGGATTCTGAAACGCACGGGGGTTCCTCTGGGGTCAGATCGCGTAGGGACGACTCATGCTAAGGGGTGAACTCGCACCAGCTTCGATCAGGACGTCGTACGCCGCCGCCGCTGGCGCTCGATGAGCGCCTGCTGCAGGTCGACCGAGCCGCCGTTGCTCGACCAGGACCCGTCGCTGGCCAGGTCCCAGGCTCGGGTGTCCGGGTCGAAGGCCAGGTCCAGCAGCGCACCGACGCTGGCCCTGCTCTCCTCGTGCGGGAGCCGCACCAGCACCTCGACACGGCGGTCGAGGTTGCGGTGCATCATGTCGGCCGAACCGATCCAGGCCGCAGGATCGCCGCCGTTGACGAACCAGAAGACCCGACTGTGCTCGAGGAACCGGCCGAGGATGGAGCGCACCGAGATGTTCTCCGAGAGCCCGGGCACGCCGGGGCGCAGCGAGCAGATGCCGCGCACGAGCAGCTCGACCTTCACACCCTCCTGGGAGGCCAGGTAGAGCGCGTCGATGATGCCTTCTTCGACGACCGAGTTGGCTTTCATCCGGATGCCTGAGGGACGGCCCGCCGCGTGGTGCGCGATCTCGGCGTGGATCTGGTCGACGAGTCCGGAGCGCACCGAGTCCGGGGCGACGAGGAGATGCTCGTACGAGGCGTTGCGCGACCAACCGCTGAGGTTGTTGAACAGGTGGGCGACGTCCTCGCCGATCGCGTCGTCGGTGGTGATCAGCCCGAGGTCCTCATAGGTCCGGGCGGTCTTGGAGTTGTAGTTCCCGGTGCCGATGTGGGTGTAGCGGCGGATGCCGCCGTGCTGATCGCCCTCGTCGCGCACGACCATCGCCAGCTTGCAGTGCGTCTTCAGCCCGACGATCCCGTAGACCACGTGGCAGCCGGCGCGCTCGAGCTTGCGGGCCCACCGGATGTTGGCGTGCTCGTCGAAGCGTGCCTTGATCTCCACGATGACCAGCACCTGCTTGCCGGCATCGGCAGCGTCGATCAGGGCGTCGATGACCGGGCTGTCGCCGGAGGTGCGGTAGAGCGTCTGCTTGATGGCGAGCACGTGCGGGTCGGCCGCGGCCTGCTCGATGAAGCGCTGCACCGAGGTGGCGAACGAGTCGTAGGGGTGGTGCAGCAGGACGTCGTGGCGGCGCGCGG
>JBAVCA010000316.1:0-1930 GCA_049586475.1 Nocardioides sp. | reverse complement strand
GTCGGCGACTGTAGGGGCCGACTCGACCCCAGTCTTTCGCCGAGTCGGCGCCTTTAGTCGCCGACTCGACCGGGGATGGGGGGTGGTGGGGAGTGCGGTGCGGAGCCATCACATTCTCCAGATGCCGTAGTTGGGGGCGGGGATCGGCGCGTGGGCGGCAGCAACCAGGCCCATGCCGAGCACGCGGCGGGTGTCGACCGGGTCGATGACGCCGTCGTCCCAGAGCCGGGCGGTGGAGTAGTACGGCGAACCCTGGGCCTCGTACTGCTCGCGGATCGGAGCCTTGAACTCCTCGTCGTCGGGCCGGCCGGCGACGGTGGCCAGCACCGAGGCTGCCTGCTCGCCGCCCATCACCGAGATCCGGGCGTTGGGCCACATCCACAGGAAACGCGGGTCGTAAGCCCGCCCGCACATGCCGTAGTTGCCGGCGCCGAAGGATCCACCGATCACGACGGTGAACTTCGGGACCACCGAGCAGGCCACCGCAGTGACGAGCTTGGCGCCATCGCGCGCGATCCCCTTGTTCTCGTACTCACGCCCGACCATGAAGCCGGAGATGTTCTGCAGGAAGACCAGCGGGATCCCGCGCTGGTTGCAGAGCTCGATGAAGTGGGCGCCCTTGAGCGCGGACTCGCCGAAGAGGATGCCGTTGTTGGCCACGATCCCCACCGGGTGCCCCCAGATGTGGGCGAAGCCGGTCACGATCGTCTCGGCGTAGAGGTGCTTGAACTCGTGGAACCGCGAGCCGTCGACGATGCGGCGGATCACCTCGCGCACGTCGTACGGCGTGCGGGTGTCGGTGGGGACGACGTCGTACAGCGTCTCGGGGGCGATCAGCGGCTCCTCGACCTCGCGGACCTCCCACGGCGGCGCCGGCGGAAGCGGCAGCGTGTCCACGATGCCGCGCACGATGGCCAGGGCGTGGGCATCGTCATCAGCAAGGTGGTCGACGACCCCGGAGGTACGGGCGTGCACGTCGCCGCCGCCGAGATCCTCGGCGGTGACGATCTCGCCCGTGGCCGCTTTCACCAGCGGCGGTCCACCCAGAAAGATCGTCCCCTGCTCCTTGACGATCACGGTCTCGTCACTCATTGCCGGCACGTAGGCTCCACCGGCCGTGCACGAGCCCATCACCGAGGCGATCTGAGGGATCTGGGCCGCCGAGAGGTTGGCCTGGTTGAAGAAGATCCGGCCGAAGTGCTCGCGGTCGGGGAAGACGTCGTCCTGCATCGGCAGGAACGCACCACCGGAGTCGACGAGGTAGAGGCAGGGCAGTCGGTTGTCGGCCGCCACCTGCTGAGCCCGCAGGTGCTTCTTGACGGTCATCGGGTAGTAGGTGCCGCCCTTGACGGTCGCGTCGTTCGCGACGATCACGCAGGCTCGGCCGTGGACCATTCCGATACCGGTCACGATGCCGGCGCTCGGCACACTGTCCCGGCCGTCCTTGGCGCCGTACATCCCGGTCGCGGCGAGGGGGCTGAGCTCGAGGAAGGGGCTCCCCGGGTCGAGCAGACGGTCGACCCGGTCCCGGGCCAGGAGCTTTCCGCGGTCGGTGTGCTTGGTGCGTGCCGCCTCGCTGCCGCCCTCGCGCGCCGCTGCCAGGCGTTCGCGCAGGTCACTGACGAGCTCTCGTAGTCCGGTCGTAGCGCTCACCTCGTCAGGTTAGCGATCGTTAACCAGATCGTCCATCGTCCGCAGCAGCCGGTTAGTGCTCGCTAACCTGGGGTCATGACCCAATCCGCGGGTGTGGCCTCGAGGGGTCGGCGCGAACAGATCCTGTCGACCGCAGCCACCTTGTTCGCCCGTCGCGGCTTCCACGGCGTCTCGGTCGTCGACATCGGCGCTGCCTGCGGCGTCTCGGGCCCGGCCCTCTACAAGCACTTCGCCTCCAAGGACCAGATCCTCGCCGAGATGCTGGTCTCGATCAGCG
>JBAVCA010000315.1:0-11554 GCA_049586475.1 Nocardioides sp. | reverse complement strand
GTGGGCCCGTCAGTGGGCCCGCCGGTCGGCCCGTCAGTGGGCCCGTCAGTGGGCACGGGCTCCACCGGCGCCGTGGGCTGTGCGGGCGTGGTGGGGAAAGGGGTCGGCTGAGACGGGTCGCTCCCGGGCGAGCCTGCGCCGCGGGTTTCTCCGGCCTCGCGCGGCGGGTCCTGAGTACCGCCGGCCTGCTCCGGGACCTGGTCACCTCGAGGCGCCGATCGGACGGCGAATCCTGCGTCGATGCTGGGCTGGACCATTGACGACGTGTAGTCATCGACAAGGTAGTTCTGCATCACGGAGACGACCTGGTCGACGTAGGTCGCGCTGTGGTTGTAGCGCCAGACGGCGACGCGCAACCCCGCCGTCCTTCGGAGGTCCTCGGCTCCGGAGCAGAGGTAGACGGCTGCGCCCAGCGCCGCGTCGTCGATGTCTTGAGGGTCGCGAGCGCCGTCGCTGTCGGCATCCACCCCGATCACTGCCCAGGTGGAGGGGATGAACTGCATCGGTCCGACGGCACGGTCGAAACGCACATCGCCGTCCAGCAGTCCAGCGTCGGTGTCGCGGATCAACCTCGTGCCGTGCGCACCGTCGAGAACCGGGCCGATGATCGCGGGACGGACCCGGCCGTCCGAGCCTGGCTGGGACCCAGCGGCTCGTCCGTGGTCGGACTCCACGCGACCGATCGCTGCCACCAGCTGCCACGGAAGATGGCAACGCGCGTCGGCCGAACCGATCACGCTCTCGGCGCGCTGGTAGGCCGCGAGGGCCACGACAGGAATCTCTCCGGCGTCCGGACGCGACCCGATGGTGACGAATCGATCGTCGGAGGCGGCCCGCACCTCGCGCGCCGGCGACACGCTTGCGGCGAGGTCGACGACGCGGTCGGGCACCAGGCTCACCCCCGACGACGAGGAGGGTGGAGCCACTGCGGCCACCGACTCTGCCGGCGGGGGCGTGGGTCGTGCGAGCGCATAGGTCGACCCCGCCGAGGCTGTCGCCACGGAGGCGAGGATCACCACCCGGATCGCGGTGCGCATCATCAACCCAGTGAAGCACTCCTGACGTCCTCTGGGAATGGGTTTCCACCAACATCTGGAGTCCGCCCGAGCGCCCCATCCGGCCGCATCAGCGCAGCCAGGACCACACGACCTCTGGCGCCGTCGAGCTGGTCGGCATCCTCGGGTCCAGTCTCCGAGCCGGGAACGATGTAGAGCAATCCGGTCAGGTCCGGCTGCGCCGGCGCAGCAGACATCCTCGGCGGAGTTCGTCCTGTGGTCGAGGGTCCTCAGGAATTGCCGGAGAAGCGTTTGGTGCCCTGGGCGAGGCGCAGCCCCGGGATACCGGAGTTCGCCTGCGCGAACTTCAGCTCGCGCAACAGGTCGCCAGTCTGGTTGGAGAGCGGGAACGGGGAGATGGCGACGGTCGACAAGGTGCCTACCGCCTTGCCCTTGTCGGTCATGAAGCCCGACCCGGAGTCACCGGGGATACCCGGCGTCGCGGTGTAGACCTCGTGGCTCCACCCCTCGTCGGAGGGCACGTCGCCAAGAGCAAGCCCCGTCTTCGGAGAGAGCAGCGAGATCCCGGCGCGCAGGCTGGAGTTGCCGTAGCTGTAGACCCTCTCGCCCGACCGGGTGCCGTTCTTGTCGATCCCCGTGGGACCACCGAAGAACGGCACGGTCGGGTTGACCTTCGAGATGTCGCGCTTCCGCACCTTGACCAGGGCGAAGTCGTTGAAGGCGCAGGTGGCCTCGTCGGTGGTCCCGGCCTGGTCCATCGCCAGCCAGGATGAGTAGGCCAGCGTTCCGGTGGCCCGTCGCGTGCCGTTGCTGACAAAGCTGCCACCGCGCACGAAGTCGACCTCGGTGCCGAGCGGCAGCGACCCCACCTCGCAACCGTTGGTGTCTGTCGCAGCGCCCTCGCCCGCGCAGTGCGCGGAGTAACCCACGTAGACACCTCCGAGCGCATCGGTGAACACGAAGTTGGCGGTGCACTGCGCTCCTGCGGTGTACATCATCACCCCCGGGGTGATCCGTGCCCGCTTCGCAGGCGCCCAGGTGGAGACCCGCGCCTTGCTGGCGCGCTTCTCGGACCGGCCGGGATCCTGTCCTGCCACCGGTGGTGCCGCGGTGAGGGCGAGCGCTGCGACCAGGCTCGGCGCCAACAACGCCACCAACCGGCGCTGCCGGGTCCTCGGAAAAAGCTTCATAGCTCGTCAACGACCCATCCCACCGGTGCGTTACGCCCGGATCGGACGGCGCGCGGACGGCAATTCCGATTGATCTTTCAAATCGAGTTCGTGATAGTCAACAATGAGTCCTGAGTCACATAGCGTCGATGAGTTTGTCAGAGCAGTGACAAGATCAGCCGCGATCGGCCCCAGCTCGTCCTACAGCGGTGGAAAGGAAAGCTCTCGATGGCGACAACCTCGCAGCTGGCGTCCCGGCCGCGCGGTCGGCCGCAACGGCTGCCGGTCGATGCCACCGACTGGACGAGCCCTGACTTCGACAGCGCCCGGCGCGTGGCCTGGCTGCTCGCGGTGACCCGCCTGCTGTCCCCCGTCAGCCTCGCCGGCGGACGAGCAGCCTTCATCGAGTCCATGGCGCAGCACGGTCAGCGACTCGACACCTCGCGGGTCAGCCGCCTCGAGGCCGGTGATCACCTCCCCCCCGCTGCAGTGATCGCCGGCTACGAGCTCGTCACCGGGGCTCCCGAAGGCTCGTTGCAGTCAGTCAGCTCGTGCTTGCGGCGGATGGGAGGGGCGCCGCGGCAGACCGAGCGGCATCCCCTGCTCAGCACCGGCGATCTCGACACCATCTTCGATCGCATCGAGCGGCGCAGGGCGACCGGCAGCGACTGGTTGCGTCTGAGCTGGGAGCTCGAGGACCGAGACCGGGTCTATCTCCCGCCCAGCACCTGGGGCACGCTCACCCAACAGCTGATGGCCGAGCTCACGTGCTCATCGGGCCTGGCCTATGTACGACGGCATCACGCCGCGGCCATCATGCTGCGTCAGCCGAGCGGCCATCGTCACCTGACGTTGGGCATCGGTCGGTTCGTGATGCACCCCGACGTTCAGTCGGTCGCGCCCGCGCTGTCGCTGCTCAAAGAGGTTCCTGACGACTCCGCCCTCGACCTGGTGGTGCGGCTGATGAATGGGTCCAGTCCGTTGCTGCGCCGCGGTGCGGCCGGGGTCGTGGGCGCGCTGGCGGCTCGCGACGGCTTCCTGCACGAGGATCGCAGTCAGGCTCTCGAGCGCTACCTCGTCAGTGAGCTGCGTCGGCCCAACCTCGTCGAACAGCATCCCGACGTGCTCGACCTCGCCTCGCGCCTGCCGGCCGAGAGCTACGAGCGAGTCGTGGCGACCATCGAGGACCCTCGCACACGAGCGACGGTCAGCCGGGCCTGCACCTCCGTGGAGCTCGTCGAGCGGGACATGTCCCGATCCGTCTGCGAGGCGATAGCCACCTACGCCGAGGCGGCCTCGGGCCGCGCCGCCCAGGACCCGGACCAGATGCTGCGTCGACTGCTGCGCGAGGCGATGTTCCACCTGCACCGCGAGCGGCGTGAGCTCGCCGCCCTGGTGCTGGTGGCGAGCCCGTACGCCCGCCCGATCGCCGCAGCGTGCTTGCAAGCGACCCATGACCTCGACGAGACCACCGCCGGCGCGTCCTGGTCGTTGCTACGCCGGCTCGGGCACGTGCTCGACCGCGGCACGGTGGGTGACGTCGCCCTTGCCGAACGCCGACCCTCCCTGCACGCGAGCGCGCTGATCGCCCTCGGCCTCAGCCGTGGGAGCATTTCCGAGGCGATGGCCCATCACCTGTGCGGCACCGCGCGCGAAGGATCCGGCACGCGGCTGGAGCATGCGGCAACCTTTGCCCTCGGCATGACAGGTCACCCTCGCCTGGCCGCGCTGGCTGCAGACTCGGGGCCGAGGCAACAAGCCGCACGCTGGTGGACCGCCGTCGGACCAGCCATCCACGATCTCTGACCTCGACGCCGGCCGACATCTCGCGTCCCAGGTATCGCGCCAACGGGTGAGGACGCACCTTGGCGCGCTGGGTAACAGTGGGGGATCACCGGCCACGATCCGACCTCCGGAGGTCCACGGCATGACGGCAACAACTTGGGACGCGGAGTCTCTCGTGCAGCACTACACCGACGTGCGGTCCCATACCGAGGCCCTCGCGGCTCCGTTGGCCCCGGAGGACCAGACCGTTCAGTCGATGCCTGACGTGTCGCCGACCAAGTGGCACCGAGCGCACGTGACGTGGTTCTTCGAGACCTTCGTGCTTGCGGAGAACGAACAAAACTTCGCGCCGTTCGAGGAAAAGTACTGGTTTCTCTTCAACAGCTACTACGAGACGCTGGGGCCGCGCTACTCGCGAGCCGACCGAGGGCTGATCACCCGACCCGACGCCCACGACGTCGGCGTCTACCGCCGTCAGGTCGACGACCGTGTGCTCGATCTCGTCACCGGCCTGGATGCCGGCAGCCTCGACAAGCTCACCTCCACCCTCGAGCTCGGCTTCCACCATGAGCAGCAGCACCAGGAGCTGCTGCTGATGGACATCAAGCACGTCCTCTCCCGCAACCCGCTCCAGCCGGTGTACGGCGGCAGCCCGAGCCCGCTGAGCGTTCCCGACCGACTGGGGTGGCTCGAGGTCGACGGCGGCCTCGTCGAGGTGGGGCACGACGGCACAGGCTTCAGCTTCGACAACGAGCTCCCACGGCACCGCCAGTGGCTGGAGCCCTACCGGATCGCCGACCGGCTGGTCACGAACGGCGAGTGGTCGGAGTTCATCGCCGATGGTGGCTACCGCCGCCACGAGCTCTGGCTCTCGGACGGCTGGGCCCAGGTCAACAGCGCGGGGTGGACCGCACCCCTGTACTGGAGCGAGCGGGACGGCGTGTGGTTCGAGCACACGCTGCACGGCACCTGGCCCCTCAACCCTGGGCTCCCGGTGAGCCACGTGAGCTTCTACGAAGCCGACGCATTCGCCACCTGGTCCGGCAAGCGTCTGCCCTCGGAGGCCGAGTGGGAGCACGCCGTCGTCACCGACGAGCAAGGCCATTCCCGAGCAGGGGTCGAGCCAGGGATCGCAGCAGGTCCCGCAGCCGGTGCCGCCAACTTGGCCGACGCCTCGTCGTACCACCCCAGGGCGGCCGAGGCGAGCTCCGGGCGGCTGCGTCAGGTCTACGGCGACTGCTGGGAGTGGACCTCCTCGGCATACCACCCTTACCCCGGGTTCCACCCGCCGGCCGGTGCGATCGGCGAGTACAACGGCAAGTTCATGTCCAACCAGATGGTGCTGCGCGGTGGGTGCGCCCTGACCCCCTCCGGACACGCGCGCACGACCTACCGCAACTTCTTCCCGCACGCCTCGCGCTGGGCTCTCTCCGGGGTCCGGCTTGCCGACGGCGGGGCACCTGCCAGCAACCAGGAGCACCTGTGAACAGCACCCCTGAGCCGATCGTGTCAGTCCTGCTCGATCCCGACTGGGCCGCTGGGAGCCTGGTGGACGACGTCCGCCGTGGCCTCGGCGAGCAGCCCCGGCGACTGCCTCCCAAGTGGCTCTACGACGACGAAGGCTCTCGACTCTTCGACCTGATCACGCGACTCCCGGAGTACTACCCCACCGAGGCGGAGCGGACGATCCTCGACCTGTACGGAGCCGAGATCGCCGAGGCGTGTGACGCGACCACCGTGGTGGAGCTCGGCAGCGGCACCAGCGACAAGACTCGGGTGCTCCTCGATGCCTTCCAGGCTGCCGGGCGCCTGCGTCGCTTCGTACCGGTCGACGTCTCCGAGGCGACGCTGCGCGCGGCCGCGGAGATGCTCGACCAGCGCTATCCCGAGGTCGCCATCGAGGCCGTGGTCGGCGACTTCACCCTGCACCTGGGCCAGCTGCCCAGCGGCGATCGCCGCTTGGTCGCTTTCCTCGGAGGCACCATCGGCAACCTCTACGTCGAGGAGCGAGGCGCCTTCCTGGGAGCCCTCGGCGACTCCCTCGAACCCGGCGACTGGCTGCTGCTCGGCACCGACCTGGTCAAGAGCAGCGACCGGCTGATCGCCGCCTACAACGACAGTCAAGGTGTGACGGCGGCCTTCGTCACCAACGCGCTGGCGGTGCTCAACCGCGAGCTCGACGCCGACTTCGACCTCGGAGCCTTCTCCTACGTGCCCTTCTGGGACCCCCACATGGAACGGATGGACCTGCGCCTGCGTTCCGAAGTGCCCCAGCGCGTCTCCATCCCCGGCGCCGGCCTGGAGGTCGAGCTGGCCAGTGGCGAGGAGATCCGGGTCGAGATCTCGACGAAGTTCCGGCTCGACGGCATCCGTTCGGAGCTGGACGCGGCCGGTTTCGACGTCGCCCGCAGCTTCACCGACCCGGACGGAGACTTCGTGGTCACCCTCGCTCGGCTGCGCTGAGCCGGCTCAGCCTCCGCCGAGCCGGCCGAGCCCCACCACAAGGCGCTCGAGGTCGTCGGGGGTCGTGTACGGCGACAACCCGACGCGCACGCCGCCGGCGTCACCGAGGCCGGCGTGACGTGAGGCCTCGATCGCGTAGAAGCTGCCGGCCGGGGCGATCACGCCCTGCTCGGCCAAGTGCTCGAAGACCGAGCGCGGCTCGATGCCCTCGACCTGGAGCAAGATCGTCGGGGTGCGCGAAGACGGGCTTCCGTGCACCCGCACGTGGCTGAGCCGGTCCAGACCCACGAGCAAGCGGGCAAGGAGCGAGTCCTCGTGCGCGCCGAACGCTTCGATCGCGGAGACCAGCCGCTCCCGGCGCGTCGTCCCGGCCTCCGCGATGGTGGCCCAGGAGGCGATGAAGTCGACTGTGGCCGTGACGGCGGCCAGCTGTTCGTAGGGCAGGGTGCCGAGCTCGAAGCGCTCGGGCACCGCGTCGGAGGACGGCAGCAGCTTGTCGGGGTTCAACGTCTCGAGGAACCCCGGGTCGGCGGCGAGCACCCCCAGGTGCGGGCCGAAGAACTTGTACGGCGAGCACGTGACCACGTCGGCCCCGAGAGCGACGCGGTCGACGACGACGTGGGCCGCCAGGTGCACCACGTCGACGTGCACCAACGCACCGCGCTCGTGCGCCGCAGCAGCAATCGCAGCAACGTCGGTCCTGGTGCCGAACAGGTTCGATGCGGCGGTGACCGCCACCAGCCGCGTCCGGTCACTGAGCACCGTCTCGACATCGTCGAGCTCGGTCGTCTCGGGGTCGAAACCCAACCAGCGAACAGTCGCCCCGGCCCGCTCGGCTGCCAGCACCCACGGTCGGATGTTGGAGTCGTGGTCGAGACGGGTGACGACCACCTCGTCGCCCGGACCCCAGTCGGCGCTGAGCGTTCGTGCGAGGTCCATCGTCAGCGACGTCATCGAGCGCCCGAACACGATGCCGCGCGGATCGGAGCCGAGGAAGTCGCCCATCGCCTCGCGAGCCTGGGCCGTGACGGCCTCGGTGAGCTGCTCGGGTGCGGTGAACGCTCCCCGTTGACACATCCCGGCGGTCATCGCCGAGGCGACGGCGTCCGCGACGACCTGCGGCACCAGGGAGCCGCCCGGTCCGTCGAAGCGCACCAACCCGGCGGTCGCACCGGTGGTGAGGGAGGGGAACGCGGCGCGCAGTCGGTCGAGATCCATACCGTCCATGCTGCCAGGTGCAGATCGCCCCAACGCATGGCGCCTAACACACCGAAGGGCCGACCGACGGGCCATCGACGGGCCAACCGTCATGATGCACCGGTGTCCACGATCGCCGACGTCGCCGAGCTCGTCACCCAGCTGCCCGGCGTCACCCGCCACGACCACGAGCGCTACACGGCCTGGAAGGTCGGCGGCCACACGTTCGGCTACCAGTGGGAGCCGACGCGAACCGTCGGGCTGAAGCAGACGTTGGCCGAGCAGCTCGCCCTGATTGCGGAGCGACCTGACGTCTTCGAGGTGCAGTTCACGATGGGGGCCTACGGCTGGGTCGTGGCGCAGCTCGACCACGTGGACCGCGTCGAGCTCGCCGAGCTGGTCTTCGAGGCCTGGCGGCTCACTGCACCGACTCAGGTGGTGATCGAGCGGGCCGACGTGCTTCCCCACTGAGCGCTCCCCGGCACCGGCGCGAAGAGCTCCACCGGTGCCGACTTCCCCTTCAGCGGGAGCTCGCCGCGCGAGATCAGTGCCTGGGGTCGCACCAGCATCGCGCGCGTCGTCGCCGTGAGCAGCACGTCGTCCCCGGTCTCGCGGGTTGCGGCCTCGACCCGCGCTGCGACGTTGACGGCATCGCCGATCACGCTGAAGTTGAGCCGTCCGGCACCGCCGAGAGGACCGGCGACGACCCGGCCAGAGTTGACTCCCGCACCGACGGTGAGCCCGCTCTGCCCCAGGGCAACGGCGTCGACGATCATCCGGGCCGCATCCACCGCGCGGTCGGCATGGTCCGGGTAGAAGCCAGGTGCCCCGAAGACAGCCAGCAACCCATCGCCCAAGAACTTGTCGACGTGGCCGCCGTAGGCCTCCACGATCGGCACGATCTCGGAGAACAACGAGTTGAGGGTGGAGATCACATCGGTGGCGGCTGCGCCTTCGGCGTACGCGGTGAAGTTGCGGACGTCGCAGAAGAGCATCGAGACGTCGACCTCGATCCCCTCGGCGGGGAACTGGCCGGAGAGGATCAGCTCGGCGACATCGCGGTCGACGTACGTGCTGAAGGTCTCCCGCAGCTCCTCGCGCTCGGCCAGCCCGCTCGCCATCCGATTGAAGTCGTGTGCGAGCTGACCGATCTCGTCGCTGCTCAGCACCGGTACCCGGTCGTCGTAGTCCCCGGCCCGGACGCGCTCAAGGCCTCGTCGCACGTGGCCCAGGGGTCCGGTGAGGCTGGCGCCCAGGAAGGTCAGCAGCTCAGCCGAGAGGAACAGCCCGATGCCCAACGATACGACGACCACCAGCACCAGGCGATCGGAGCCGCCGCCGTCGGCCACGAGCGAAGCCACCGCGATCCCGGAGGACGATGTGTAGGCAGGCAGCGAGATCCACAACCGCGTGGCCAGGGGAAGTCCCTTGACCCGGAAGCCGAAGTCGTCGGGCAGCGCTGCTGCAATGTCTTCGATCAGCGGTCTGGCGAGCACCTCGCCCACCGAGTAGCTCAGGACCGTTGCGTAGACGGCCGGGATCAGGCTGGCGAACACGATCGCGCCGAGGCCCGCCCACCCGGTCCCCCACAACAGGGAGGAGGCGATGGCCGTCGGGATCACGGTGACGAGGACGACGGTGATCGAGCTGCGGCGGTAGTGGACCAGCGTCAGCGTGGTCGCGGCCTCCCATGCCGCGACGGTCTCCCGGGGGGTCGCCATCGCCGTGCGCTGCCACCGCTCGATCTGGGCGTAGGTGTCGTTCGAGCGCAAGGACGACGACGCCACCGAGGCAATCGTGAGAGCGGCGGCGAGGCCCATCACCGCGGTGACCTGCCCGGCCGAGACCTCGGGATAGAAGCGCGAGGCGAAGAAGACCGTCACCACCACGACGACCAGCGCAGCCCAGGTCTCGCCAGCGAGCATCACGTACCGGTAGCGCCCGCCCAGGGTGCGGTAGAGACGGCGCATGGAGGGCAGGGGCACCTCCGAAGTCTGACGACTGTCCGCTCGTGCGTCCATCGGTCTCATCAGGGTGCTGTCACGATGGCGCCATGGCCACCTTCGCGACCAAGCTTCCGGTGACGTTCCCCGGCGGCAGCGATGCCGAGCTCGTCGGCACGCTCGACCTGCCGGCAGGTCGACCGCGCGCTACCGCCCTGTTCGCCCACTGCTTCACCTGCAGCAGCACCACGAAGGCGGCCTCCCGGATCTCCGGAGCCCTCGCCGAGCGCGGCATCGCGGTGCTGCGCTTCGACTTCACCGGCCTCGGCTCCTCGGACGGCGACTTCGCTGAGACCACCTTCACCAGCAACGTGGCCGACCTGGTGGCCGCGGCGCGGTGGATGGGCTCGGACGCACCCGGCGCCCCGGGGGCGCCGAGCCTCCTGGTCGGCCACTCCCTCGGCGGCGCGGCAGTCATCGCCGCGGCCGACGCCCTGGAGCACGTCTGCGGTGTTGCCGTCGTGGGGGCACCCTCGAGCCCCGAGCACATCGAGCACCTCCTGAGCGACGCCGTCCCCTCCCCGGACTCGCCGGGAGGACGGCACCTGCAGGTGAGGATCGGGGGGCGCACGCTCCTGATCGGTCAGGACCTGATCGACGACATCGCCGACCAGCGCCAGCTGGAGCGTATCGGGGGACTCGGCCGTGCGCTCCTGGTCCTGCACTCTCCCATCGACGAGATCGTCGGTGTGGACGAAGCACGCAAGATCTTCGAGGCCGCCCGACACCCCAAGTCGTTCGTCGCCCTCGACGGCGCTGACCACCTGCTCACCAGACCTGCGGACTCCCGGTTCGCCGCATCGGTGATCGCGGCCTGGGCCGAGCGCTACCTGCCTCCAGCACCGGAGCAGACGGAGCAGCCGGCTGCACCCGCCGCCGTCGAGGGCTCGGTCACCGTCCGGGAGGTGGATCCCGCTCACTTCGCCCACGACGCGAGGGTGCCCAAGCACGTGTGGCGGCTCGACGAACCGGCATCGGTCGGCGGCGAGGACACCGGGCCCAACCCCTACGACACCATGCTCTCGGCGCTGGGTGCCTGCACGTCGATGACGATGCGGATGTATGCGCGGCGCAAGGGTTGGGAGTTCGGCGCGACCATGGTTCAGCTCACCCACGACCGGGTTCACGCCAAGGACTGCAAGGAGTGCGAGAGCAGCACCGGACACGTCGATCGCATCCACCGGGTGATCACGCTGGACCCCGCCCTCGACGACGAACAGCGCCGGGCCCTGCTCCTCATCGCCGACAAGTGCCCGGTGCACCGCACGCTGACGCATGAGGTCCTGATCACGACCGAGGCTGCCACGTCGGGGTGAGCCCGCTCCGGGCCTGCGAGCCCTAGCGTCGGGATCATGGAGATCCGAGGCAAACGCTTCCTCGTCGCCGGCGCCTCCGGGGCACTCGGCGGCCTGATCACCCGGGCCCTGGTCGAGGCTGGAGCCCGGGTCGTGGTGACGGGTCGCGATCCGACTCGGCTCCAGGAGGTCGCGGACGTGGCCGGCACGGAGCCGATCACCTTGGACGTGGTCGACGTCGAGGCGTGCGCGACGGCCGTGGCGACAGCCCACGAGCGGCTCGGCGGTCTCGACGGAGTGGTCGTCGCGACCGGAGTGCCGGCTTTCGGGCCGGCACTGGAGACCGAGGCCTCTGTGGCCGAGGAGCTCTTCGCCGTCAACACCTTGGGCCCGATGGCGCTCGTGCGCGCTGCCGGCCCGTTGCTGGACGGCGGGGTGGTGGTGGTGCTGTCAGCGATCCTGGCCGATCTCCCCACCAACCAGATGGCCGACTACTCCGCGTCCAAGTCGGCCCTGTCCGCCTGGCTCGGAGTTGTACGCCGCGAGAACCGGCGGTCTTTCCGAGTGCTCGACGTACGACCTCCGCACCTGGACACCGGGCTGTCGGAGCATCCCCTGGCCGGCAC
>JBAVCA010000314.1:0-14401 GCA_049586475.1 Nocardioides sp. | reverse complement strand
GCCCAGTGCTCGGCCCCGCTGGCAGCCCGGTGCGGTCCAGTGTCGGCGGTTGCCAGGGAGCGCCTGGGTCAGTACCCGCCGTGTACGCGAGCGATTCCGGCGTAGCCCTCACGGTAGGTCGGGTAGGCCGGGACCCACCCGGTCGCCCGGAGCCGGCTGTTGGAGATGCGCTTGCCGTGCGCGCGTGCTCGATCGCCGGCGGTCGGCGCGGGCACCCCCATCCTCTCGGCCAGGTCGGTGGCAACGTCGCCCATGAGCGCCGGCTCGTCGTCGTTGCCGAGGTACACCGGATCGGGGTCCTCGGCTCGTGTGAGGAGGTGCACCACGGCCGCGGCAGCGTCGTCACGGTGGATCCGGTTGGTCCAGCGGTGCGGGTCGTCGATCGCACCATCGCGAACGCGATCGACGAATCGCGACCCGTTTCCGCCGTACAGGCCGGAGCAGCGCAGCACCGTGCCGCCGGAGACCCGTGCCGCGAACAAATGCTCGGCCTCCAGCAGCACGCGAGCAGGACCGTCGGCGGGAGATGGAACAGACGTCTCGTCGATCAGCGTCCCGTCGGGGACGTCACCGTGCACCCCGGTCGAGGAGAGCAGAACGGCCCGGGAGGGTGCCTGGCCAAGTGCGTCCAGAGCGTCCAGGGCTCGACTCATCCCCTCGACGTAGGTCGCCCGATAAGCATCTTCGGTACGCGGCCGGGCGGTCAGTGCCACGACCAGGTAACGAACGTTGAGAGTGGGCAGATCCGGAGTCTCCTGCGTGAGGTCCACCGAGAGCCCCTCCAGCGGCGCCGGCACGAGACCGACGCGACGTCTGAGGGCGAGCACCCGGTGGCCCTGATCGACGAGGCGCAGCCCGATCCGCGATCCGAGGTCACCGCATCCGACCATCAACACGTCAGGGTCCATGAGGCGAGCCTAGGCCGCCGCGTGCGGGTTCCGAATTGTGTGCAGGGGGTCATATGTGTGACGGTGGTGTCACCGACGCGGGGTGGAGCAGTTCGGTAGCTCGCTGGGCTCATAATCCAGAGGTCGTAGGTTCAAATCCTGCCCCCGCTACCATCTTCAGGCTCGAACCCCATCACAGGGTTCGAGCCTGAAGTCTTTGCCGGTGAGCGGTCTCACTCAGCCGCCGGGTGGGTGCGAAGCCGAGCGTGGGGAGCGCAAAGCGCCGAGCGGCTCAGTGCATTCGGGAGGGATGCGCGCGAGAGAACCGCGACTTACCGTTGCTCGATGAACCACGATCAGCAGGTCCGCGATCTCTGGCGTCGGGTGTGGAGCGAGGGCGACGTTGCGTTTGCGCATGAGTTCTTTGCGTCGCACTATCGCGAGAACGACCGCGATCGGACCCCAGAAGGCCACGCGGCTGGCGCCACCGCGTTCCGGAAGTACTTCCCGGATTTCCGAGCAGAGGTCATCGGACTGAAGGGGTTCGACGACGTCGTGATGAGCCGGGTGATCTTCCGGGGGACCTACGCAGGCGGCTGGGCGGGTGTGCACAGCCCTGGAGCGAAGATCGAGGTGAGCGGGCTCGATGTGTTCCACTTCGAGGGGAAGCTAGTCCACGACCACTGGCACGAGGCCGACCACGAGGGGATGTGGGAGCAGCTGGGGGTGGCGCTGCCCCCGGGCTGACGGAGCGGCTGGCCGGGCGGCTGACTGGCGCCGACAGGTGTGCCAGTGGGCCGGGGGCGCGTCGGAGAGCTCCCTGTCGATGTCTGAGGGTGCTCAACTGCCGAGCGCAGCGGCAACCAGGTCGCGGGCGGCTTCCTGGACCTGGTCAAGGTGCTCAGGCCCTCGGAAGGACTCGGCGTAGATCTTGTAGACGTCCTCGGTGCCCGAGGGGCGCGCGGCAAACCAGGCCGACTCGGTGGTGACCTTGAGGCCACCGATCCGGGCGTCGTTGCCCGGCGCCTCGGTGAGCTTGGCGAGGATCTTCTCACCGGCCAGCTCGGTTGCGGTGACGTCGTCGGGGGAGAGCGCGGCCAGCTTCGCCTTCTGCCCGCGGTCGGCGGGTGCGTCGATCCGGGCGTATGCCGGTGCCCCGTGCTGGGCGACCAGGTCGTCGTAGTGCTCACTCGGGCTGCGCCCGGTGGTGGCCAGGATCTCCGAGGCCAGCAGCGCCAGGATCAGCCCGTCCTTGTCGGTGGTCCAGGTGCCGCCGTCGCGACGCAGGAACGACGCCCCGGCCGATTCCTCGCCGCCGAAGCCGAAGGAGCCGTCGATCAGGCCCGGTACGAACCACTTGAACCCGACCGGGACCTCCACCATCGGCTTGCCCAACGCACCCGCGACGCGGTCGATCATCGAGGACGAGACCAAGGTCTTCCCGATCCGCGCCTCCGCCGGCCAGTCCGGGCGGGCGCCGCCGAAGAGGTAGCCGATCGCCACCGCGAGGAAGTGGTTGGGGTTCATCAGTCCGCCATCGGGGGTGACGATGCCGTGCCGGTCGGCGTCGGCGTCGTTCCCGGTGGCGATGTCGTAGTCACCCTTGCGCTCGATGAGGGAGGCCATCGCGAACGGTGAGGAGCAGTCCATCCGGATCTTCTCGTCCCAGTCGAGGGTCATGAAACGCCAGGTGGGGTCGACCAGGGGATTGACCACCGTGAGGTCGAGTCGATGCCGCTCGGCGATCTCCCCCCAGTAGGCCACGCTCGCGCCTCCGAGCGGGTCGGCCCCGATCCGCACCCCTGCCTCGCGAATGCGGTCCAGGTCGAGGACCTGTGGCAGGTCGTCGACGTAGGTCCCCAGGAAGTCATAAGTCCCGACTGTTCGACGAGCCCTTTCGAAAGGCACGCGACGTACGTCGCCGAGGCCTGAGGCGATCAGCTCGTTGGCTCGCTGCGCGATCGTGCTGGTGGCGTCGGTGTCGGCGGGCCCGCCGTGCGGCGGGTTGTACTTGAAGCCGCCGTCGCTCGGTGGGTTGTGCGACGGGGTGACCACGATCCCGTCCGCGAGACCCGACGTCTTGCCTCGGTTGGCGCGGATGATCGCGTGGGAGATCGCCGGGGTAGGGGTGTAGCCGTCGCGGTCGTCGACCAGGACGGTGACGTCGTTGGCGACCAGGACCTCCAGCGCCGAGGCCCACGCCGGCTCGGAGAGCCCGTGGGTGTCGCGACCGATGAACAGTGCACCGTCGTGCCCCTGGCTGCGGCGGTAGTCGCAGATCGCCTGGGTGGTGGCCAGGAGGTGGGTCTCGTTGAACGACGTCGTCAAGCTGCTGCCACGGTGGCCGCTAGTGCCGAACGCGACCTGCTGGTCGACGTTCTCAGGATCGGGCACGCCGGTGTAGAACGCCGTGACGAGGTGCGCGACGTCGATCAGGTCCTCAGCGAGGGCAGGGGTGCCGGCCCGGGAGTCGCTCATTGCCGGGGCTCCTTTCGCCTGGCACAAATGCTGATGACCGGCACCAGCCCGCGCCGATCTGCACTGCTCAAGAAGACCGACTGCTGCGAAGGCATGACGACAACCTAGCGTCCGTTGAACAGCCCCGGAGTCCGGCGAGGATCTGCGCGAGGATGAGACCGACCAGGCGCACAGGACCGAGCACACGACCCCCCGGAACCCGAGCACGCGTCGTCCACCAGAGGGAGGCAACTACTGCTGAACCTTCGACAAGCGCCACTCGACGGGGGCGAGTGGATCAGGGGTATAGCGGCACCAGGTGCCGGTCGAGACAGCACGGCGCAGGTGATCGGCCAGGAGCGGGTTGCTCTGCTCGATCTTCTTGGCGGCATACGTGATCGCCCGGAAGACGCTGGTGCGCGCACGCTCGGCATCGCTGCCGATCAGGCGGTCGCGACCTCCCAGCCCGACGGCTCGGCCGAGCTCCGCGATCAGGTAGTCCCGATCGCGTCGCGACAGGTCGGCCCGGGCCAGATCGTTGAGGTCCTCGGCCTCGGCGATGTCCTCGTCCACCTCGGCCAGCCGCCGCCGGTAGCACTGCTTGGCCTCGTCGTCGAGGACTGGGATGCCGCGCTGGTAAGGACCCGGAGAGCCGTGCTCGCGGTCAACCAGGTCGATCGCAGCAATGTCGAGCCCAGGCGAGGTGAGGAGCTCTTCGAGGTACCGCATGCCAAGGAGGTCGGGCACGGTTGCGGTGCTTCCGGCGAACTCGATCAAGCGGGTACTGCCGTCCTTGTGGAAGGTCGCCCTGGACGAGGGCGCGGGAGCCGGGAGCGTGAAGCCATCGAGCCGGGCGTGCGCCTCGTCGGCTCGCCCGAGCGCGCCGAAGTCCACGAAAGCGCGGTGCGCGGCCTGCCAGGCCGCCTCGGCTGCGGGTCGGTTGTGCTGGGCCGAGGCAGCGTCGCCCTCCACCACCCGCGCCACCGCTGATTCGTAGGGCGCCCCGAGCTCCGCCCAGGCAGCCGTTGCGGCACGCGCCATCGCCCGCGCTTCTTGAGGCTTCCCGGCAAGGAGCTGAGCCCGGGCCTGAGCCAGCTCGGCCGCGGCCGCGAGCCCTCGGCTGGCGAACTGGGTGGCGATGGCGCTGAGGTGATCGGCGGCAGCAGCGGCCGTCTTGGCGTCCCTCGCGGCGAGTGCGATCTCGGACTGAGCATCGAGGAATGCCGTCATCCGCAGGTCGCCGCTGGGCGGGCGCTCCTTCCAGGGCAGCTCAGGCGGGTGGGCGACAGCGTCAGCGATCATCGCCGTGGCGCTGGGCACGTCACCCCGCGCCAGTCTCAGGAGCGCAAGGCCCGGCTGCGGAGACCAGGCAAGAGCATCTGCTGCCAAGAACGCCTCCTCGGCTCCGTCGAGGTCGCCCTTGCGCAACCGGATCGTGCCCAGCTCCACCAGCGGCCAGCCGAACTCGCGTCGCATCCAGGGTCGGAGGGCCTCGCAGGCGGCCAGAGCCTCGGCCTCGGCCGCGTCGCAGGGGCCGCTCAGCCGCAGCAGTTCCGCACGATGGACCCGGCAACGGCCGTTGATCCCCCCGATCGCGGCTCCGTGACGCCAGTGCTCCATGACATCGGTCCACTCCCGCGCGAGCTCAGGCATCGACAGGGATTGAGCTGCGCAGATGATCTCGCAGAGCATCATTCCCACCGTCAGGTTGTCGATCTCGCCCGACATCAGCAGGGTGCCGACGTCATCGAGCGCGCTGAGACCCGCCTCCACCTGACCGTCGAGCACGAGCAGGCGAGCATGCAGGGTCTTGCTGATCGCCATTGCGGGCGGGACGTCGTGGGTCGCAGCCAGTCGGCCCGCGCGATCGGCCGCCACGGCTGCGGCGTCGAGATCGCCGCAGAAGAACCGTTCGTAGGCCGAGATCGCCTCCACCAGCGCGTGGGTAGGGCCCTCAGCAAGCCCGTCGAGGTGCACACGCGCTCGACTCAGCCACCCGCGGATGGGGGACATGAGTCCGGAGTCGATGAGGAGGAACATCGCGACCATCACCGCCGCCCGAGCCGCCTGCTGCTGATCACCCTCGGCGCTCCGCAGCTGGTGCAGCTGTTCCCACGTCGCGACCGTGTTGTCGAAGTCGCCCAGCCCGTACAGCGCCGTGGCCCGCAGCTCGAGCGCCTCGGGGGAGGCCGAGACCAACGTCGAGAGGGAGTCGAGAGCGGCTTGCCAGGCGCCTTCGTCCAGGGACGCCTGGGCCGCCAGCAACGGGGTCACTGTTTCATTGTGACATCGATTCTCACGCCTCGTGGTTGTCAACTCACTCAAACAAGGAGTCACGATGGCCACACCAGTCGATGAAATGCCCGTCGAGATCGATCAGGGCGAGGTGCAGACCCGTTACCTCGAGCTCGGCGACATGGCGATCCGACACGCGAGTGTCCCGGCCGGCGCCGACATGGCACCGTTGCTGCAAGGGCTTCCCGGGGATCGCTGTCCCAGTCCGCACTGGGGGATCGTGCTCGAGGGATCTATCCGCGTGGTCCACTCCGACGGCACAGTCGAGGTGGCGCGCGCGGGCGAGGTCTACTACTGGCCCCCCGGACACACCGCCACTGCCGATGAGCCGGTGACCTTCTTGGAGGTCGGACCGGTGGCGCCGATGAAGCAGTTCAACGAGCACGTCCGCGCCCTCTTCTCAGGCCAGCCTGCGTAGCGGGGGCGCGGGTCGCAGCGAGGTGGCTCGGTGGGGGTCTGGTGCGGCGGCGGACAATCAGCTCACCTGGCTGTGCCAGCTCGAACCGAGTGTGGGTTTGGGCATGGCCGAGCGCGACGAGATCGGGAGGATGCAGGGTTCGCGGAGCCCGGTCGGCGCGGCAGGACGACCTGGCGCGAGTTGCTGACGCGCCGACGAGCACCGACGCATGATGGCGCCATGTGCACCGGATGGACTGCCGAGGAGACGCCAGAGCGGACCGCCGTGCGGCGAAGGGGGACCGGCCTCGCCGCGGTGGTGGCGCTGGTGGTCGGGCTGATCGCAGCGGCGGCCCTGCTGGCGAAGTACACCTGGTACGACGACCCTTGTCCGGACTTCGACGACGAGGGCATGATGGCTGCCCCCGGCTCGCGTTACGCCCAGCTGATGTGTCGGGCCGCGGTGACCTTCGAGCCGGTCCCGATGGAGCAGGTCGAGCTGCCGTGGGCGTTGCTCGGATCTGCAGCAGTGGCCGCGATCGGAGTGACGGTGCTGGTCTGGCTCCGTCCTCGCCTCTCCCGTGCGGCCGCCGGACTGGGCCTCGTCGGTGTGCTGATCGCGCCGTCCCTGCTGGTCGTCGCGCTCCAGCACGGACTCCCGCGGGACTGCGCCAGCGGTCGCAGCGACGCGGGGGAGTGCAGCCGGGATCGCGAGAGCCGATGATCGGTTGCCTGGCACTACGCCGGTCCAGGCGACTGCCCACTGGGCGCCTCCTCATCCACCGCCCGGGCCGCACCTGAGACATGGGCTGCCGCGAGCCGCTACCGGTTCTGGACGATCAAGTCACCTTGAACTGCGCCATCATCCCGTGGTCCTCGTGGTCGAGCATGTGGCAGTGGACCATGAACAACCCCCGGTAGTCGGTGAACTTCGCGGCCACCTCGACCGTGTCGCCCGGGTCGAGGCGCCAGGTGTCCTCGAGGCCGCGCTCCCATGGCGGCGGGCGACCGCCGTTGCGGCTCACGGTGCGCCACTGCTCCTCGTGCAGATGGACGTAGTGGGTCACGTCGCTGGCGTTGTGCAGTCGCCACCGCTCGATGGTTCCCTCCGCCACCCGATGGTCCACTCGGTCGGGGTCGAACATCTCCCCGTTGATCGACCAGAACGACCCGTGGTGATCGTCCTGGGTCAGGTCGAACGTCCACGTCTTGCTGACCTGGCGTGGCACCTTGAGCGGCGGGAGGGGCTTCAGACGCTTCGGCACGCGACTGCGTTGATCTGACTGCCCCCGCACGCGGAACTGCAGAATCGCCGCTGATCGGGAGCCGGTCCCGACCGACCCGTCGCTGCGCGGAATCGTCGACAGCAGGATGTTCTCGCCCCGCTGACCCCGGAAGTCGACCACCACGTCAGCACGCTGTGCCGGACCGAGCAACACGTCAGGGCGCACCACCCGCTTGGGGAGCAGGCCACTACCGGTGCCGACCTGCATGAAGGACCGTCCGCTGGAGAGTGCGAGATCGTACGCCGAAGAGATCGATGCGTTCAGGAGACGAAGCCGGTAGCGTCCGGGCTCGACCTCCAGGTAGGGCGCGAACTGGCCGTTGGCGAGGATCTGCTTGCCCACGGTGCTGTCATTGGGGGGTGCTTGAGGACCCGTCAGCCAGTCCCGCATGTGGTGGCCGGGGAACGGGTCGGTGAGCTGGTTGCGGCGGGTGAGGCTGCGGTCGGTGAGATGCAGCGGAATGTCGTGGTCGCCGTGAGGAAGGTCCAGCTGCCGCTCGCGCTTGTCGGTGACGAGGAACATTCCTTGCAGGCCACGCCAGTTGTTGCTGGCGGTGCGGCCCATCCGGTGGTCGTGGTAGAACCGAAACGCCGCTGGCATTGGTTTGCCGTCGTCGACGAGCCGATAGGTGTAGGTCCGTCGCCCACCCTTGCCGATGAGGTGGCGGGTCGGTTGTCCGTCGTCTGCTGAGGTCTGGTGCCCACCGTGATGATGCACCGAGAGGGCGCCGGCGCTCTTGGGCAGATCGTGCACGAAGGTGACCCGGGTGGTGGATCCGGCTGGTCTCTCGATCGTCGGCCCGGGGAACGAGCCGTCGTACGTCCGCATCCGCGTCTTCGGGCCGCGCGGCATGATCCTGATGTCTGCGGGTTGCATCCGGATCGTCAGGTCGCTGCCGCGCAGTACCGTCGGGATCCGCAGGGCCTGGTCGAAGCTCGGTGACACGGGGGCCTCGCCGCCGCCCTCGCCGGAGACGGTCAGGCGGCCGCGCATGTTCGGGTGGAAGGAGCAGTAGAACGGATACTTACCGGCAGCCAGGCGCGCTGGGATCTTCAACGACCTGGTGGTACCGGCGGGAACCACCAGGTTGAATACCGGGTCGCCTCGTCCCCCAACAGCGTCTGATGTCACCGAGTGCTTCGTCGTGTCGTCGTTGACGACCGTGAGCACGCCTCCGCTCTCGAGCGCGACCCTCTTGGGCTTGTATCCATGACGAGCGCCGCCGACCGGGATCACGATCGTCGCGGCACTGGGACCAGCGTCGAGCTCGGCCGACTCCACATTGCGGGGGCGAACGTCGAGAGGTGAGGCAGTCGTGCCGGCGAGCAGCAGCGCGAGAACCGTGACGACACCGGGCACGCCGGTCATCCACCTCATCATCGCGTCATTCTGCTCACGCGGACCCCCTCTCGCCATAGGCCCTCCTAGCCATTCCGGCTAGGGTGTGCCGGCCTTTCTGGACTAGACCGTTTGAGGATTTCGGGTGGCGTGCTAAGGAAATTGCTTGGCAGTTTTCGGGGTGCAGGGGCATGGTGATCGAGCGTCGGTCCGCGGACCAGCCGGGACCATGGTTAGAAATCAGGTAGCACTATGGCGCCAACCAAGTTAGGTGTGCTCACAGCCAGCGTTGCGTTGATCGCGACCACCAGCATGACCGCAGCCGTGACCATGACCTCGGCCGTGTCGGCCGCGGCGACACCGCCGGTCGGGGTGAGCATCAGCAAGGCTCGCGTCATCACGATGCCGGCCACTGTCCAGCCGGGGGTCAACAGGTTCGCCGTGACCAGTGCCCGCAAGAACGGCTCCGCCTTCCAGCTGGTGCGCCCGGCGCCCGGCTACTCGACCCAAGACGCTTCTCGCGACATCAAGAAGGGTCTCGAAGGCAGCAACCTCAAGGCGCTCAAGCGGTTCGAGGCCAACGTCACGCTTCTGGGCGGCGTGACTGCGGACAAGAGCCCCGACACCCTCGTGGTCGACCTCGACCCCGGGACCCACTGGGCTCTGGACACCAACACCAGCGATCCCAGCAAGTTCTTCGTCTTCGACGTGAGTGGTGATGAGACCGGCAATGCGTCGCCTCAGGGCACGGCCATCCGGGCGAAGAGCGCCACGACATGGGCGGGCTCGCCCAAGTCGATCCCCCGCGAGGGGTTGCTGAACTTCAAGAACGACTCCTCCAACAACCACTTCATCGTCTTGACCAAGCTCAAGAAGGGCAAGTCGTACCGCGACTTCAAGAAGTGGTTTGCGACCGAAGGTGAGGGCGGTCCGCCGCCGGTCCAGTTCAACGTCGGTCTCGACAGCGGAGTTGTCAGTCCCGGGCACTCCGCGGCGTTCAGCTACGACCTGCCTCGGGGCTCCTACGTGATGCTCTGCTTCTGGCCTGACGCCGAGATGGATGGGATGCCGCACGCCTACATGGGCATGCACCGCGGCATCAAGCTCACCTAGGCACTGCGACCGCCTCCCACGCTCGACCGCAGCTGGTCGACGCGGGAGGCGTTCGCACGTTCCGCTCCGTTGCACCGCACAGGTCGAATCGCACGGCAGCCGTCGAGCGACCGGCTGCGTCGGGCACGACAAACGACCCAGCTCGACGATGAGCAGGGTCTCGGTGCGAAACAGCCGCGCGACTGCCGCGATGGCGAGCGCCGGGGGCACAGCCGCTGGCCCGAAAAACTTCCTGCCTCCCCGAATCCCCTGAAGTGGCACCGAAGCCGTACCATTGACCTTGTTGAAGGGATGGCGCTTCAAACCATCCGTGCCGCGCACCAAGTCGCGGCCCATGTTTCGTACTTCTGGTCTTCGGTTCGCTGGACATCAGCACAGGTGGATGTCTTCAACAGCTTGGGGGCACATCGCCCTCGGTACCGAACAAAGGAACAGATCATGGCACAGGGCACCGTCAAGTGGTTCAACGCTGACAAGGGCTTCGGCTTCATCGCGCAGGACGGTGGCGGCGAGGACGTGTTCGTTCACTTCTCCGCGATCCAGTCCGGTGGCTACAAGTCGCTCGACGAGAACCAGAAGGTCGAGTTCGACCTCGCCCAGGGTCCCAAGGGTCCCCAGGCTGAGAACGTTCGCGTTTCCTGATTTTCACTCGTGAGGCCCCGACCGCAGCTGCGGTCGGGGCCTCACGTGCATTTCCACCGGACAGGTTGTCGCCTCGAGCGGGGACCCTTCGGCACGCGCCCAGCATGCCCCGCAAACGCTCACCCGAGACGACCCCGCCGTCGACGAACTCGTCCCTCGCAGGCCGCGGCTGAGAATGTCTCGGACGAGCTGATGGTTGGCCACGGTCGAGGCTGAAGCGCTCACCTGGAGACTCCGCTCATCGCTTGTTACGGTGCCGTGATGGACACCGTGGACGTCGCTCTGGCGATTTCTGCCGGGCGAAGGCACTTCACGTCCGGTGCGGCCCTCCACGCAGTCCGGTCGAGCGAGGCAGCCCGAATGGTGCCGGAACTTCACGTGCGCCCGCACCGTGTCGACCGTGCTCCACCCTGTCCTCTCTGAGCCCTCGACCCAGCCCTTCGCGATCTGACGCGAAAGCCTGCCCGCCTGCCGCGGGCCTTGCTCCTGAAGGACCGAGAAATCATGACCGACCTCGTCACCCGCTCCACCCTGCCCACCGACCTCCACACGATCCTGACGGCCGCTGCCGGGACCCGGGCGAACCAGCTCGCCGCCCTGCCGTTCGACGATGCTGACCTGGTAGCGCGGGCACACCGTGCCAGCGTCAAGAGGATCCTCGACGAGATCCACTCTGCTCTGGATCGGTTGGACGCCGGTACCTACGGCGAGTGCGTCGCGTGCTCGCGCACGATTCCGATCGAGCGACTCGAGCGGCTGCTCTGGAGCTCGCACTGCGCGCGGTGCGCGTCGCTGTGAGTCCTGTCTATTCTCGTGAACGCGAGCGAGCCGCCGCCTGACCAGCCACCGCAAGCCAGCCCTGGCGTCCCCGTTGCGGTGACCTGAAGCCGCGGGGGGATCATGTCCTGCGAGACAACTGATCCCGACCTGATGCACCGAGCTGACCCGAGGAGAGCACGTGCTGGACGAGAAGCTGGTCGACATCTACGACGAGGTGCTGCAGCGCAACCCTGGCGAGCAGGAGTTCCACCAGGCCGTGCACGAGGTCCTGAGCAGCCTGGGCCCCGTCGTGGCGAAGCACCCGCAGTACGCCGACGCAGCCGTGATCAGGCGATTGTGTGAGCCAGAGCGGCAGATCATCTTCCGGGTGCCCTGGGTCGACGACGAGGGTCAGGTGCAGATCAACCGCGGATTCCGAGTCGAGTTCAACTCCGCCCTCGGCCCGTACAAGGGCGGGCTGCGGTTCCATCCGAGTGTCTATCTGGGGATCGTCAAGTTCCTCGGCTTCGAGCAGATCTTCAAGAACTCGCTGACCGGCATGCCGATCGGCGGCGGCAAGGGTGGCTCCGACTTCGACCCCAAGGGCCGATCGGACGGCGAGGTGATGAGGTTCTGCCAGTCGTTCATGACCGAGCTCTACCGTCACATCGGGGAGTACACCGACGTACCGGCTGGGGACATCGGGGTGGGCGGCCGTGAGATCGGCTATCTCTTCGGGCAGTACAAGCGGATCACCAACCGCTACGAGTCCGGCGTCCTCACCGGCAAGGGCCTGGCCTGGGGTGGGTCGCAGGTCCGCACCGAGGCGACCGGGTACGGCACGGTGTTCTTCGTCGAGGAGATCCTGCGTGCACGCCGCGACACCCTCGAGGGCAAGCGCGTGGTCATCTCCGGATCCGGCAACGTCGCCGTCTACGCGATCCAGAAGGTGCAGCAGCTCGGCGGCACGGTCGTGGCCTGCTCCGACTCCAGCGGCTTCGTCGTCGACGAGGCCGGCATCGACCTCGCGCTGCTGCGAGACGTCAAGGAGGTACGCCGCGCCCGGATCTCGGCCTACGTCGAAGAGCGTCCCGGTGCCCGCCTGGTCGAGGACGGCTCGGTGTGGGACGTGCCGTGCGACATCGCCTTGCCCTGCGCCACCCAGAACGAGCTCAACGGGAAGGATGCGGCCACCCTGGCCCGCAACGGCTGCACGATCGTGGCCGAGGGCGCCAACATGCCGTGCACGCCCGAGGCCGTGGACGTCCTCGCCGAGTCGGGTGTGACCTTCGCGCCCGGAAAGGCAGCCAACGCCGGCGGCGTCGCGACGAGTGCGCTGGAGATGCAGCAGAACGCCTCCCGCGACTCCTGGAGCTTCCAGCACACCGAGGACCGCCTCGCCGAGATCATGCGCGGTATCCATGAACGCTGCTTGACCACGGCCGACGAGTACGGCAGCCCGGGTGACTACAGCGCCGGTGCCAACATCTCGGGCTTCATCCGGGTAGCCGACGCGATGCTCTCCCTCGGGGTCGTATGATCCACGCCACCGAAGTCGGGGACACCGGGCCGCGCGTCGTCTTCCTGCACGGGCTCTTCGGCCAGGGGCGCAACTTCACCCAGATCGCCAAGGCCCTGATGCCCGACCTGCGCTCCGTGCTGGTCGACCTTCCCAACCACGGGCGCTCGGACTGGACCGACTCGGTCGACTACGAGGTGGTCGCCGACTCGGTCGCGACCTGGCTGCGCGCTACGTACGACGGCGATCCTGCCCACGTCGTGGGGCACTCGATGGGGGGCAAGGTCGCGATGGCGCTGGCGCTGCGCCACCCGGACCTCGTGGAGCGCTTGGTCGTGGCAGACATCTCCCCGTCCTCCAGTGAGGGTTCGGGGGAGTTCGAGCACCTTCTCGACAGCCTTTCCGGCCTGGACCTGACCACCTTCGAACGTCGCAGTGATGCCGACGACGCGCTGGAAAGCCTGATCAAGGACGCGAGGGTTCGCGGGTTCCTGCTCCAGAACCTGCGCAGCTCTTCGGACGGGTTCGTTTGGCAGGCCAATCTCGACCTGCTGCGCCGCGAGCTCAGCGTCATCGGGGGCTGGCCGGAGATCACGGGGAGCTTTGATCACCCCGTGCTCTGGTTGGCCGGTGAGAACTCCGATTACGTGCGCCCCGAGCACGAACCGGCCATGCGAGAGCTCTTCCCGCGCACCCGGCTGGTCACCATCAAGGACGCCGGGCACTGGCTGCACTCCGAGCAGCCGGAGGCGTTCGTCTCGACCCTGAAGGTGTTTCTGCTGGCCTGACCCCGAGGGGTGGGCGGACGGGTCGCACGAGTTTCTCGGGGTCGGTCGTTGATGGGTAGGATCGGGCCCCGACCCCTCCTCTGCACCACATGACATTCAGGTAGGCCATGTCCTCGACCTCTCCCTACTCCCGCGCCACGGAGCAAGCAGCAAAGCTGCGCCGCGACGCCGAGATGGCAGCAGCCGAGCAGGCCGCCGAGAGGTTGGTGGCTGAAGAGCTGGCTGCCGAGGCCATCCGGGCGAGAACCGTTGCTGAACGCGCTGCTGCCGAGCAGGCCACCGCCGCTGCGGAGGCGCATGAAGCCCGCGCGGTCGCCGAGTCAGCCGCGGTCCGCTACGCCGAGCAACGTCGGACGGCGGAGGAGGCCGCGCAACGCGCGGCCGCAGCGCGCGAGTCGGCCGAGAAATCAGCTCGCGACCACGTCGAGATGGCCGAAGCCGAGTCGTCGAAGCGCGAGTCCGCCGAGCGGCACGCCACCGAGCTGGCCGAGCGCGTCGTCACGACTCTCGCCGAGCGAGAGTCGGCGGAGGCTGCAGCACGCCGCGAGGCCGTCCATGCCCAGGAGGCGAGCACCGCTCGGGCCCGTGCCGAGGAGAACGCGCGCTATCACACCGAGCTCGCCGAGCAGGCGCTGGCCGACCGGGCCGCCAGCGAGCAGCGCTCCCTGGAGCTTTCCGAGGCCTCGGTCGTGGCCGCAGACGAGCACCTCGTGGCCGTTCGTGAAGCCCATGAGGAGCGCGACCGTCTCGAGCGCCTGGCCCGGGAGCAGATCCGAGCCCGCACGGCCGCCGAGGAGGCCGCCGAGCGGCACGCCCGGCTGGCTGAGGAGGCCCACCAGGCCGCTCGCGATGCCGAGCTGCGCGCTCGCAGCCTCGCCGAGCAGGCGTCGAGCAAGGCCGAGGAGCACACCGCCTTCACTC
>JBAVCA010000313.1:0-15664 GCA_049586475.1 Nocardioides sp. | reverse complement strand
GTGAGGGTCTGGTCGAGCAGAGACACAGTGATTCCTTCGAAGGGGCCGTCGAGAGGGTGCAGAGTCTAGAGCGACCTCTGTTTCCGCCCGGGGCAACACCCACCCTCTCTGCGGCATCTAGGTCGGGGGAGGCACGCCCCGGAACGGCAGGAATGGGGTGGGGGTGATGGTGGTTGCACACGGTGGTCGGTCCAGCTCTCCAGGAGGTACTCGTGCACGTCGGAATCGACAGCTTCGTCTCCCAGGTCACCGACCCCTACACCGGGCACGTGGTCGGTCCCGCCGAGCGGATGGCGCACCTGCTGGAGGAGATCGAGCTCGCCGACGCTTCTGGTCTGTACTCGTTCGGCATCGGAGAGCACCACCGCGAGGAGTACTACGACTCCGCTCCCCCGGTGATCCTGGCTGCGGCGGCGGCACGAACCTCGCGGATCCGGCTCGGCAGCGCCGTCGCCGTCCTGAGCGCCAACGACCCGGTGCGGGTCTTCCAGCAGTTCGCGACGTTGGACCTGATCTCGGCAGGCCGGATCGACCTCGTCGTGGGTCGCGGGTCTTTCACCGAGGCGTTCCCGCTCTTCGGTCACGACCTGCACGACTACGACGACCTATTCACCGAGAAGCTCGACCTGCTCCTGCGCATCCGCGACTCAGCCCACGTCACCTGGACCGGACGACACCGCGCAGCGCTGACCGGACAGGGCATCTACCCGCGACCGCTGCAGGACCCGTTGCCGATCTGGATCGGGGTTGGCGGTACGCCGGAGTCGTTCGTTCGAGCCGGCTTGCTGGGCCTGCCTTTGATGGTGGCGATCATCGGTGGGGAACCGCGCCGCTTCGCACCGCTGGTCGACCTGTACCGACGAGCTGGAGCGGAGGCCGGCCATGACCCGGTCTCGCTGAAGGTCGGCGTCCACGCCTTCGGCTACGTCGGCGAGAGCCGTCAGGACGCCGCCGACACGATCTTCCCGGGATGGCACGAGATGTTCACGGCCGTCTCCCGCGAGCGAGGGTTCCCCGCACCGAGCCGGCAGCAGTTCGACGCCACGAGCGGGCCTGACGGAGCCTTCTTCCTCGGGGACCCCGACGAGATCGTGGCCAAGCTAGATCGAGTCTCTGACCAGCTCGGTGGCATCGACCGCATCTCGCTGCAGATGACCAACCCGCGACTGGCCCACGCCGATCTGCTTCGCGGGATCGAGCTCCTTGGCACCGAGGTGGCACCCCGGGTCCGGAGGGCACAGAGCTGACCCGGTCGGACGCGACCTGTGTCTATGCTGCCGGGGTGACGACACGCAGCGTGACAGCACATCTCGAGGTCTGGTGTGGTGACGAGAGCGAGATCGAGCTCCAGGTGGCGGTGGCGCGGGTCCCCGGACTCGACGTCGCCGAGCAGCTCACCGTGCTGAACCAGGGCCGAGAGCTGGAGGTGCGGGAGGTGGGGGCGCTGCACGACGGGCGTCAGCACGTGGTCACGCTCCCGGCCGGCCTAACCATCATCGACTATGCCGCCACCGTGCACGGCCGAGCCCAGGCGCCCGTACTCGAGGCGCTCGATCTCTCGACGTATCGCCGTCCCAGCCGTTACGCGACCTCGGACACCTTCGGCGGCTTCGCAGCCTCGGAGTTCGGTCACCTCACGGACCAGGAGCTCTTGCCGGCCGTCTCGTCGTGGGTCGGCACTCGGCTGCAGTACGCCCCCGGCAGCAGCGGGCCCTCGGACGGCGCCTCGAAGACCCTGCTTTCCGGCGCCGGTGTGTGCCGCGACTACGCGCACCTGGTGATCACCCTGCTGCGGGCCCTGGGGGTTCCTGCACGACTGGTGGCCGTCTACGCCCCCGGTTGCGACCCGATGGACTTCCACGCAGTCGTCGAGGCCTACGTCGGAGGCGGGTGGTACGCCGTCGACGCCACGGCACTTGCCCCCCGCGCGGCCCTGCTCCGCATCGCGACCGGCCGCGACGCCGCCGACACGGCGTTCATGTCGACCATCCGAGGCAACGTCACCCTCAATTTCTGCGGAGTCAGCGCCGTGGCCGACGACGGGCTGCCTGATGACGACCTCTTCCGGTTGGTGCAGATCACCTGAGACCACACCGAATGCTCTCGAGCTCGCCTCGACGGCATCTCCCATGGACCTACCGGGTCTGATCCCGAGAGCTCAACCTTGACGGAAGGCTGGCAGCGGGATCACAGTCGCTGCGTAGGAAGCTGACTTTCGTGAGAAGGCTCGCCATGCACCACCGCGAAGCCCTGGGGCCCGCCGACGTCGATGAGACGACGCTCATCGATCTCGTGGCGGCATCCTTCGGCGAGCCCTCAGATCGGGTCACGGTGCTCGACTCCTCCGCCGAGCGGGTCGGTTACGACCTCCCGGCCCTCACCACGGCGGGTCGCTTCTGGGTCCGAGGGTCCGCGCTGGTCGGCGCTGGTCACCGAGAGTTCTGCTTCTTCGTCAAGCACGTGCAGTCCTTCAGTCGATCGCCGTTGTTCGCAAGCGTTCCGGCCGAGATAGCGGTGATGGCGGAGGCGTCGGTGCCGTGGCAGACCGAACCGCTGATCTACCGCTCCGATCTAGGTGACCGGCTGCCGCTCGGCTTGCGGATGCCACGGGCGTTCGGAGTCTTCGACCTCGACGAGTCGTCGGCAAGTGTGTGGCTCGAGGCGATCCCAGCCCTGACAGTGCGGTGGGACGAGGCTCGGTTCGCCGACGCCGCCTTCCTGCTCGGCCGCCTGGCAGCTAGTCCGGCGGTCCAATCACGCGCGAAAGTCGGCGAGGGCGACCGGACAGTGCGTGACTACTTCAACGGGCGCCTCACTCACCAGGTGATCCCGTCGCTGCGAGATGCCGCCACTTGGGATCGCTCCCCGGTGGCTGAGGCGTTCGACAGCTCGCTGCGGGACCGGCTGATGCATGAAGCGGACCGAGCCGAAGACCTCGTGGACGAGCTCGCTGACCTGCCGCTCGGTACCATTCACGGCGACGCCTGCCCGAACAACCTGCTCATCACCCCCGGGGCTGGCGGCTTCGTGCTCATCGACTACGGCTTCTTCGGCGAAGGCCCGATCGGCTTCGACCTGGGACAACTACTCGTGGGAGACATCCAGATCGGCCGACAGCCGGCATCCAATCTGAGGTCCGTGGAGAACGCGATCCTGCCGGCCTACGTCGACGGGCTCCGCGCTGAAGGGTCAGAGATCTCTCTGCAGATGGTGCGCCGGGCACACGCGCTTCACCTGATGCTGTTCACCGGGTTGTCCATCCCGCTGTTCGAGCACCTGGGCGACGACCGAGGCCCTAGCCTGCACCATGAGGCCGCTGAGCGCGCCCGCATCGCTCAGTTCTGCCTCGACCTGCTTGCCGCGACCGACCGGACCAGCGGTCCCTCGAGGGCCTAGGCGGCCTGGCGCAGCCGACCTCGCCGGGGTTGTCGACGAACTGCTCTGCTGAACCCCCGAAGCGGGTGCCGGGCTGAGGTCACCGTCATCGAGCCCCGACTCGTGACCGCTGCCGAGCGGGCGGCAGCGGAGTCTTGTCGCTGACCATCCGGACAACGTCCCCCACACCGCAGAGCTACTCGTGCTCCTGGTCCAGGCTCGTGTAACACTTCGCCCTGGTCGCGGCATGTAGTCACCAGCGAGCGCCGGCACCACGTGCGCTGCCGATGCGCCGCCCGGGAGGGGAGTGATGAGTCGGACCTCGCAACAGTTCCGCCTGCCGGTGCCGGCCGTTGACACCTCCGACCGGATCGTCGAGCAGCTCGCTGAGGCCGCACGAGACAGTCGTCTCCCGTCGGCCCGCCGGGGCAGGCTCGGGGTGGCGGTCGCGACCGGCGCCGGGGTAGCGCTGCTCTCGGTCGGTGGTGCTTGGGCGACCGGCGCCGTGAATCTTCCGGGCCTGCCCGACGTCAACGCCCCCACGCCGCAGAAGCCGGCGCCTACGATGCCGGATGAGCCGCGCCCCGACCGGACGCCGGCATCGGTCTCTCCGCCCACTCCGCCCGTAGCCCAGGTGCCCTTGCCCTCCCCCGGACCAACCACTCGCGGGAGCAGCAAGAATTCGCCGCGAGGGAGCGAGGGCAAGATCTCGGGCACGAAGAGGAAGCCTGCCCAGCCGAGCGATCCTGTCCAAACGCGCCAAGGCTCAGGGAGGGACAACCCTGGACAGCAGAAGAATCCCGGCCACTCCCAAAGCACTGGTCGAAGCGAGCAGGCGCCACCAGGTCTGGAGAAGCGCACGGGCAATTCCCCTCACGCGGCTGTGGGGCCCGACGAGGCGCCCGGCACCTCACGAGGCAAGCATCTCGGATCGCACGACAAGGATTCGCCCGACCGTGGGTGACGACGCCCTCATCGCCGCAGCCAAGGAGGGCGACCCGCAGGCCTGGAGAACCCTGCACCAAGCCCACACGGGCCGGCTCATCGCTTGGCTATCCACCCGGCAGACGGGCGACAATGTCGCTTCCCCAGAAGATGTCGCGGCCGATGCCTGGCTGGTCGCCGCCTCGAAGATTGCTCAGTTCGACGGGTCGTCGTCGGACTTCGCCGGCTACTTGTTCGGCATCGCCCGCAAGCTCAGTGCCAGCGCCCACCGCCGCTCGCTCCGGCGGGGCACCGATCCGGATGAGGTGGAGGCTCATCTCCCCGCGAGACCTGATCCAACCTTGCTCATCGACGCCCGTGACTGGGTACGTGACGCGATCGCGTCTCTTCCGGAACGCGAGCGCGACGCAGTAGGACTGGTCGACGGGCTGGGGTTTGACAATCGCGAAGCAGCTGAAGCTCTCGGCATCAGCACGGTCGCCGTCCGAGTGGCGCGTCACCGAGGGCTACGTCGCTTGCGGGGCCGGATACCTCCGGGGAGCGCTGGTCGTACCTCGATCTCAGCCATCGAAGGTTCGCCTTCCGGGGACTGATGTATTCAGAGGCGCCACCAGGCAGAACCAGCAACTAGCCCCCTCCTGCCCTGCTCAGGAGGGGGCTGCTGTCTGGAGGAGATCGTCCGGGACTCAGCCCTGAGCAGGCTCGGCCGGCGTCTCGTCCTGCGACGCCTGGCACTTCTCCAGACGCTCGGAGGCCTTTGCCAGGCGCTGCTGCTGCGCCTTCTGGTTCTCCTTGGCGTCGGCCCGGTCGTCCTTGGCCTCCGCGACGTCGCGCTTGGCCGCACGACGCTCGGCCGCAGTGTCGGCGTTCTCCTTCTCCTTTTTCTCCTTCTTGACCTTGGCCTGCTTGCGCTCGAAGACGGCGGTGAGCCGCTCGAGAGCGGCCTGGGCCTTGTCGACCTGCTTCTGCTGCTGAGCGCACGCCTCGGGCTTGCTCGAGGCATCGGAACTGCTGCTCGCAACGGCGGGCGCTGCGAGAGCGCTCAGCGACAGGGTGAGCGCGGCAGCGGTGCCGGCGGCACGGGTGGTGAGGTGCATGGAGTCTCCTAGACGTGAGGCACACGACCCGCCGTGACGGGTCCTTGGGTCTTACCTGCCGCCAGGCTCCCCGGACGTTACGCGAGGGCCCAAAAATTGGTGCTCATCAGCCGCTCCATCCCGCGACCGACGCTGCGTGTGTCCGGATGGTCGAGCATCACCATCGGCGGATCGTCGGTCATCCCGATCTGCTCGAGGTCGCCGTACGCCTCGGTCAGCCCCTGGGCTGAGGAGTACGACGCGGTGTCCACCGCTGCGGCCACCACGTCGGCATGACGGGTCAGGACGTAGCAGGCGTGCTGTGGATCATCCCGGGACGACATGGTGAGTCGGGTCGTGGTCGCGTTGGTCGGCGTACAACTGTCAGGGCGAGTTCTAGGCCGATCCACCGCCGGCGGTGAACCTGGCCACTCAGACCTTCTCGGCCACGATGCGCCAGTTCAGGTCGGCGATCTTGGCCCGCTCGGCCTCGGTCCAGGCCTGGCCGCCCTTCTGCAGCAGGTCGAGCGACTCCTCGATCCAAGCGGGCGCCACCTTGATCTTCTCCAGCCCACGGACGAGTCGACGGCCGTGCAGGATCAGGTCGCGCTTCTGCTCGCACAACGGCCACGCCTCGCTCTTCGACGGTGCGGACAGCAGGATCCGAAAGCCCGCGCGCTCCAGCGCTGCGCACACGTCAGCGGGATACATGGATTGGGTGGCGGCTAGCGTCGGGAGGAAGAGACGGTGCAAAGCCGCGTGCTCCTCGTTCTCCCAGTCGAAGTAGGGCGTGAGGAGGTACTCCGAGCAGGCGTAGCGAGCACCGGGCTTGAGCACCCGGGCCATCTCTTGTGCGTGGTCATCCAGCTCTTCCTTCTTGAAGAACGGCCAGACCGCCTGGAAGGAGAAGCATCCGTCGAAGGACTCGTCTGCGTAGTCGAGCGGGTCGTGGTGGTTGCCGAGCTTGAAGTGGAGCCGGTCGCCCATCTTGGTGTGCTCGGCCCAGGAGATCGCGTTCTCGATCTGGTCGGGATCGATGTTGTAACCCGAGACCTGGCCCCCGGTGAGCGTGGCGAAGTGGTGAGAGATTCGTCCCCTCCCGCAACCCATGTCCAGCAGGTGGGAGCTGCGCGGATCGGCGAGAGCGAGCTCGGCGAGCACTGCCTTCTCGGTGAGGATCTGGTTGTCGTAGAGGCCCTTGGTCTCGTCGAGCATCGGCGGGATGTAGAGCTTCTCGAGGTCGAAGACCGAGAGCATGTTGTTGAGGACCTTGTAGTAGTCGGCCACCGCCTTGGTCTCGTCGACCGTCTCCGTCTGCTCCCCCGCCTGCATCCGCTGGAAGAACTGGTAGGCCTCGATACAGGCCTGCTTGTCTTCAGGCGGCAGGGTCGCGAGGCGCTTGAGCCCGGTGACAGCGGTCTTGATCCGGTAGGCATCCCACATGGTGCTGACCTCTCGTCGGCCCGCCCGGTCTGTCCGGATCGGTTGACACCGTTTGCCCGGCATCCATACATTCATACATGAAACGAGTGAATGTATGGAAGGGGTCTCATGGGACATCACGGTTGGCAGGGCGATCCGCCGCCCACCGAGGCCCTTGCCCGCGCCCGCATCATCGCGGCAGCCACCGCCTGCATCGATCGCACGGGTGTTGAGAAGGCGACGCTGTCGGACGTGGCAGCAGAGGTCGGCGTCACCCGACAGACGGTCTACCGCTACTTCGCCGGCCTGGCCGAGCTGCTGCACGCAGTCGCCGAGACCGGTGCAGCCGACTTCGTCTCGCGGATGCAGGCGCACGTCGAGGGTTGTGGGGAGCCCCTTGATGCGGTCGTCGAGTCGATTGTCTTCTGCCTCCACGAGCTCCCCCTCGAGCCGCGCATCGGTGTCTTGCTCCAGTCCGACGAGGACCTCTTCGGACGAGGCATCACCTCGCCGACCGGGTCTGCACTCGGCGCGGGGTTCCTCCGAGGGCTCGCGGTCGACTGGGTCTCGGGTGGGGTCACCGACGAGGATCTCGACGGGCTGGCCGAGCTCATGCTGCGCCTGATCGGATCACTGATGCAGCACCCATCGGCTGCACCCCGCCCCACGAATGAGCTGCGAGGCTTTCTCCGCCGTTGGCTCGGCCCGGCTCTCACCGCAGACCCCAGTCCGTCGATCAAGCGGCACTCCACCACCACTCGGCGCCGGTGACGGGCCCACAAACCGCGGCACCTGCTATCTGTGCGTCGACTAACGCCAGCGCAGCGCTTCTCTCTCGACAGCACCGGCAAGGTCGGCCCCGCCCACTGGCAGGAAGCACCGCCTAGCTGTCGCCGGTGTAGTCGAGCGCGGAGCCCGTCCCGAGCTGCTCGTGCGAGATGACGCTGATGCTGCCGTTGGCCTCCAGGACCACGGCCGCCACCAGCTCCAGCCCGCCGATCCCCGCGCTGCGCACCGACTGCTGCACGCTCGCTTCGGCAATACGCTCGCGCTTCAGGGCCTCGTGATCCAGTTGGCCGTCCCGCAGCAGCGTCGTGGGCCGGGAGGTGACTGCGGTCCTGAACGGAGGCACGTGCTTGGAAGCGAAGGCAACCACGAGCTGCAGAGCAACCAGCAGCCCCAGCGCTAGAGCGCCTTCGGCCAAAGCGACCGAGTTGGTCAGGAGCACCGTGGCCACGGTGGATCCGAGCGCCACGGTGACGATGAAGTCGAAGGCGTTGAGCTGGGCCAACGTCCGCTTCCCGCTGACCCGCAAGAATGCGATGAGCGAGACATAGACCAGCGGCCCGACGACCAAGATGCGCAACAGGCCGGAAAGATTGTCGAAGAACAAGTCGTGATCCTCTCGTAGCGGCCGAGGTCTCCGCGACCCGGAGCGCCACCGTACTGGGCCGGTCCGACCAGGTCCGGCAGTTGCCGACAATGGTGGTCAGGAGTGCGCGGTCAGGGCGATGAGGCGCGGGTTTCAGGAGTAGGCATCGCCACGCACTTCAGCCTGGTGCTCGTATGCCAAGCGGAGGTCCTGTAGGCTGGTATCAACCCCCAGGGGGGTTATGAACATCCAGTTGGACAAGCAGGAGAGGAGGGCCGATCCGTGCGCCAGCTCGACATTGACCAGGTCGCCGTGGCTCTCGAGGACGGTGCCGTTGTCATCGATGTCCGCGAAGCCGGCGAATACGTCGCCGGACATGTGCCGGGAGCCATTCACCTGCCCATGAGTCGCCTGACCTCCCGGCTCGACGAGCTCGACCGCGACTCTCCCGTCCATCTCATCTGCGGCTCGGGCAACCGCAGTCGCGCGATGGCAGACTTGCTGGACTCCCTGGGCTTCGATGCCATCGACGTACTCGGCGGAACCAGCGCCTGGATCCAGTCCGGCCGTCCCGTCCAGACAGGGACGGGCGCCAGCCGTACCGGGTCCTGATCCCAACGGAGGAGACCTGCAGCCCCACTCTCATCATCAGAACGGAGCACCACGATGTGTCGAGCAGTGAAGTGCAAGACGTGCGGCAAGACGACCTGGGCCGGGTGCGGCCAGCACGTCGACCAGGTCCTGGCCGGAGTTCCGCGCGCGGACCGCTGCGCGGGCCATACCCGAGAAGCACAGCCCGGCCTGATGCGCCGGATCTTCAGAAGGACCTGACTCCGCGCCTGAACGCCGCCGACTCCGACGGCCACCAAGCGGCTCACCTACGCTCGCTGCATGCGCTCCCCGATCCCGGACTACCTGCTCGAGGTTCTCGACTCCTGTGGCGCCGATGGGGGCGCGCTCGCCGACTACATTCCCGAGCTGGCTGCAGCAGATCCTGATCAGTTCGGCATCTGTGTCGCGACCGTCGACGGCACCGTCTATGCCGCAGGCGACGCGGACGTCGAGTTCACCATCCAGTCGATGTCGAAGCCGTTCACCTATGCTCTCGCCCTCGCCGACCGAGGCTCGCGGGCAATGAACGAGCGGGTCGGCGTCGAGCCGTCGGGCGAGGCGTTCAACGAGATCTCGCTCGATCCGGAGACCGGCCGTCCCAGGAACGCGATGATCAATGCCGGCGCCATCCTCACTCACTCACTGGTTGATGGCGAGGACGGCGCAGCCCGGTCCGAGCGCATTCGCGCAGGCTTCAGTCAGTTCGCGGGGCGCGACCTGGTGGTCGACGAGGGCGCCTTCTCCTCCGAGCTCGAGACGGCTCATCGAAATCTTGGGATGGCGCACCTGCTGAAAGCGTCCAGAACCCTCGACTGCGACCCGGTTGAGGTCATCGCGGGATACACCCGCCAGTGCTCGATCAGGGTCTCGTGCCGCGATCTCGCTCTGATGGCTGCGACGTTGGCCAACGCCGGAGTCCACCCGCAGACCCAGCACGCCTTGCTGACCCGATCTGTGGTGCGTCAGGTCATGAGCGTGATGATGACCTGCGGAATGTATGACGCGGCAGGCGACTGGATGACCGATGTCGGCATCCCCGCGAAGAGCGGAGTGTCCGGCGGCGTGATCGGGGCGCTACCCGGACAGGTGGGGATTGCCGTGTTCTCGCCGCGACTGGACGCTCACGGAAGCAGCGTGCGCGGTGTCGAGGCGTTCAAGCGCCTCTCGAGTGACATGGGCATGCACCTGATGGACGTGGCCCAAGAAGGGCGCGCGGCGCTGCGAGGCTCCTATGTGGTCGACGGCGACGAGCCGGTGACGGTCTACGAGCTTCAGGGCGACCTGCGCTTTGCTGGCGCCGAGACGGTGATCCGTGCGCTCGCAGCGAGCGAGCACGCGACCAAGCGGGTCGTGCTCGACCTGTCCCGGGTGTACCGCCTCCACGACGTCGGCCAACGCATGCTGCTCGAGAGCATCCGACGCCTCGGCGAGGACGGCCTGGACGTCATCGTGGTCGATCCCGAACGCGCCCTACGCGACACCGCGAGTCTCGACCTCGAAGGACTCCTCGTCGTCGACACCCTCGATGCCGCCCTCGTGCGGTAGCGCCAGCTTTCTGAGCCTGGTAGCGGGGAGTCGCTCTGCGGTGGGACCCTCATCTCATGAGCGGAAGGGCGGAGGGTCCGGAGCTATCCGGCCATGATGCCTCGGCTGACTCGCATGCCCACGGAGACCACCAGGCGCGAACCGCACTGCTCAAGCTCAGCGCTCTGCTGTTGATCCTGCTCGGTCTCTTCGGCCTAGCGATCGTCGCCGGCCCGGACCTCGCAGGGGTGAAGTCGCGCGTCCATGCTGCAGGCATCTGGGGTCCCGCGGTGTTCTTCGCGGTCTACACGCTCCTGGCACTTGTCCCGTGGCCGAAAGCCGTGCTCACCGCTGCCGGCGGGATGCTCTTCGGGATGTGGGGTGGGGCCCTGCTGTCCCTGGGCGCGGCCTTGATCGGCGCGATCTGCTCCTTCGGCGTCGGCCGGCTGCTGGGACGAGACGCCGTCGATCGGTTGATCCACGGTCGGCTCCGCCGCGTCGACGCGCTGTTGAGCGACCACGGCCTGTCGGCAGTGCTGGTGGTCCGACTGGTCCCGGTCGTGCCCTACACCGCCATCAACTACGCCGCTGGCCTGTCTGGTGTCAGCCTGCGCAACTACGTGCTGGGGAGCGGGATCGGAATGCTGCCCGGCAGCCTCGCGTACGCCGCGATGGGGGCCTATGGCACCAACCCCTGGGGCCTGGCGATTGCCGGGTCAGGCCTCATCGGCCTGATTGCCGCGGGTGCCTGGTGGGCGCGTCGACTGGAACCGCAGCGCTCCTGACCCCGATGGTGGGAACACGTTGCTCATAGAGCTTGCTTGTCGACTCCAGTATTGCCAACACCGAATTCGATGAGGACTCCGCAGTCTGGCCGACTAGATTGCACGAGCCTTGGCAGAGGGAGTGGAAAATGGCCATGTCTGAGCTGTTCACGGGAAGTTTTTGGCTTGCGACATTGGAACGAGCTATTCGCTCGTTCGCGGCCTCGCTCTCGTCAATTCTCGCCGCCGACGGCACCGACCTGTTGAACACAGCCTGGGGCCAGAAAGCCTCCATCGCCGGAATGGCTGCAGTCGTCACGATCCTGCTGGCGATAGCCGGCGGTACTGCAGGGAGCGGCCCCGGTCCATCCCTTCTCGGTTTCGAGACCACCGATGACCGAGGGTGATTGAGCCAGAACCCTTGTCGCTCAGCAATCTAGGCTTGTGCTGCTGCTGCAGCAAGTGGGTGCCGGATCAGCTCCACCGACGCCGCGCTGACCTTGACCCCCGTGTTGCGACCTCGAACTCGCCTCGACGCAACCGTGCGCGAGGTGAACTCGGTGAAAGGCGTAGCAAAGATGTGCTGACGCCTCGCCGACCTCGACCAAGACACCCTCCACTGACTCGTGGAGAGGTCCTGGACGGCGACAACGTCGAGGCGTGATTCGCCGGGAAGCTCAGGCAGGCCGAATGTTGTTGTTGATCCGGAACAGGTTGTCCGGGTCATAGTGCTTCTTGATCGAGCGCAGTCGCGCAACGTTGCCACCGAACTGCGCCTGGACCACGGGCTCGTCACCGGCCCCGTCGCCAGAGAAGTTCAGATAAGCCCCGCCAGCGCCCTCTAGATGGCTCGCCATCTCGATGGACTCGATCACCCACTCGCGCACCTGGTCCAGCTTGTCGGCGTCATAGGTCGCGCCGTCGATGCTCAGCATGAATCGACCACTCCGATCACCGAATGCTGTGTCTTCAGCCGCGACCGCCGCAGTGGCACCACCCATGATCGGCACGTGGATGAGCACGCTCGGATCTGGTCTCGCCATCGCGCGCTCATGGATGAAGCGCAGCGCCTCGTCGGTGAGCTCGTCGAGGTAAGTGGACTTCCAGTAGCTGTGCAGCTGGGTCACCAACGGATCGAACCCGGCCTGGAAAGCTCGGTAGTTGGGGATGTGGTCGCTCATGTCGAAGAGCGGGTCTCCGAGGTTCCGGAACTCCTCGATGATCTCCTGGCCATCCTGCTTGTCGCCCGCGTAGAGCGCAGCGACGATGAAGACGTCCTTGCCCTGGATGGGCGGCGGCAGGTCAGGAGCGGCCGGCAAGCCCCAGTAGAGCGCGCGAGTCGTGACCTCGTCGCCTGCTCGGAGGGCCAAGTCGCGCCACTTCGGCATCAGCTCCTCCCCCGCCGACGCTTCATGGAACACCACGGCGAGGGCGACGTCAGGGCCCAGCTCGCGCGCTGTGAACGTGAAGTCGACGACCACGCCGAAGTTACCGCCGCCGCCGCGAAGCGCCCAGAACAGCTCGGGATTCTCCTCCTCGCTTGCGGTGACCAGCTCGCCCGTCGCCAGCACGACCTGGGCGGAGACGAGGTTGTCGCAGGACAGGCCCCACTTGCGGTGGAGCCAGCCGATGCCGCCACCGAGCGTCAGACCGCCGACGCCCGTGGTCGAGACCACGCCCCCGGGGACGGCCAAGCCAAAGACCTGGGCCTCTCGGTCGACCTGGCCCCAGGTCGCGCCGCCTTGCACGCGAACCGTCTTGTTGGCCGGGTCGACCCAGACCCCGTTCATGTCGCGCAGGTCGAGGACAAGGCCGCCGTCGACAGTGCCGTGGCCGGCCACATGGTGGCCACCGCCTCGCACCGCGAGCAGGAGACCGCGTTCCCGGGCAAGGGTGACGCCATCGATGACGTCGGCCTCGCCCGAGCATCGGATGATCAGACCGGGCCGACGGTCGATCGCTAGGTTCTCAACCGCCCGAAGCTCCTCGTAACCGGGGTCACCAGGCGCGAAGATCGGGCCTCGGAACAACATGGCGAGCCCGGCCATCTGCTCGTCGTCGAAACTGACGGTTCCGCTGGGTATTGATGCAACTGAGATAGACATGGGAGCAACTCTCTGGCGCTGACGCGCCGAAGATTGAGAGGTATCGATTCGGACCAATCTCGGGCCTCACCCCCAATAACGTCCCATCAATGCTGATACTCATTCGCTTGCTGCGCAAGTGACCCTGAGCAAAATGTGGCTCCTGCGCCTGCCCGATCAGAGCAGAAAGACTAGTCATCACCTGCGCGCACCAGCCGGCGCTCCCGCCACGTCACCACGTCGGCTCCTGATCCGGGCATCGCGGACGCGGGAATCGGGCGCCACCTCCACCAGCGGCCGAGGGCGCAGCCGTCCACCCGCTAGACGGAAACCGGCGAGCGGGTGGACGAGGTACGGCTCACGGAGCCATGCGCTCGGCGGCAACCTCCGACGCGAACTGCGCCACCACGGCTCCAGACGTGTCGATGATCTTGGTCTGGGCGCGGCCCTCGTAGGTGCGCTTGCCAGTCACCGTGATCTCCTCGACGACGACCGTCTTGCCGATGTACGCCCCGGTGGCGTCGAAGCGGTACTTCAGCCAGCTGGCGCGATAGGTCGAGTCGCCGACCTTCTCCCACGAACCCAGCCCCGCCGACGTCGACGTGACCTTGCTGCTGATCTCGTTGACGACGTTGGTGCGGTCGTAGGCCAGGGTGGACTCGAAAGGTGGCTGGTCTCCCTCCGGAGTGGCCAGCGGATCGACGGTTGCTGTCCAGACGCCGGTGAGCGAGCGGCTGCTCCCGCTCGCGGCCTCCGTCTTCTGCCCAGGGTCCTGGCTGGGGTTCATGGCTCCCGCCTGGACGGCTCCGGAGGTCGACACGAACAGGGCCGTGCCGGCGAGAGCGCCGGCGATCTTCAGGTTGGTCTTCAGGTTGGTCTTCAGGTTGGTCTTCATGGTGTCTTCCTCTTCCTAGAGTGGTGCGGGACTCCCTCACTCTCGGGGGGCGACGCCCTGGCTCGCGCCGGGCGAATCCCTAGCATTTCCTGTCCGGGGTTGCCGGTATGTGTGGCAGATTGCTGCTGTGATCGGGCGCGAGACCGAGATGCGGTGGTTGCGGAGCCTCCTGGGATCCGCGGTTTCCGGCCGCTCAGGCGTTCTGGTGATCGAGGGAGAAGCCGGGGTGGGAAAGTCGACCCTCCTGGACTCCGCAGCCCGAGCCGCGGGCGAGTTGCGGCTGGTCCGCGCCTTCGGCGTGCCGGCCGAGCGCGACGTTCCGCACGCCGGCCTGCACGCATTGCTGGGACCGCTCCTCAGTCCGGAGGTGCTCGCCGAGCTGCCGCAGGTGCAGCAGACAGCCCTGCGCACGTCGCTGGGGATGGAGGTGGGCACGCCCTCAGGACGTCTGGCACTCGGCTCCGCAGTGCTCAGCGTGCTGGCCGCGAGCGGTCCGCTCTGCCTGCTCGTCGATGACCTGCAGTGGTTGGACCGCTCCTCGTCCGACGCGCTTCTCTTTGCAGCCCGACGGTTGCATGCCGAGCCCGTCGCCCTTCTCGCGACGGTACGGCTGCCCCAGCCTGGATCGAACCGTGACGCGGAGGCGGACACGACGGGCCTCCCGGTGATGCGACTGGACGGGTTGCCGGACCCCGCCGCAGCGAGGACCCTGTTGCCCTTGGTCCACCCCCGAGTCGTTGACACCTTGTTCGCGGCCACTGGCGGCAATCCGCTCGCGATGGTCGAGATCGCCGCAGAGCTCACTCCTGAGGAGGCTGCTGGAGCAGTCCCGCTGCCCAATCAGCTGCCCATCGCACAGTCAGAACAGATCTTCAGCCAGCGCCTGGCGACTCTGCCGGCGCAGGGTCGGCTTGCCGCCCGGGTCGTCGCACTGGCTGGCTCCGCACCGACCGACGTACTCAGGGACGCACTCCGGCATGGAGGCCTGACGCTCGCAGACGTCGACGGTGTGGTGGGGCTCGGGCTATGCCGCGTCGATGCCCTCGCGATCTGGCGCCACCCGTTGGCCCGCGCTGCCGCGGCGCGAGGAGGCACCACCCAGGGACGCCAGATCCACCGATGGCTCGCCGAGGCACACCGCAGCTGGGGAGGGGCGGCGTTCGCGTGGCACCTGGCGGAGTCCGTCGACGCAACTGATCACGAGGCGAGCCAGGCACTCCAGGAGGTAGCACGTGCCGCGGAGCAGAGTGGGGCAAGCGCCGATGCTGCGGACGCCTGGCAACGCGCTGCCGCTCTCGAGCCCGCACCAGAGCTGCGGATTCGGTTGGTCGAGAGTGCGGCAACGGCCGCGCTGCGGGCCGGGGCGACTCGTCGCGCAGCCGACCTCATCGACGCGGCCCTGCTCCAACAGCCTGGACCCGAAGCGGCTGCCAGCTTGCTGTGGCGCCGCGGCCGGGTGCAACACACTCTCGGCAGTCCACGGCGCGCTCTCGAGTTCTTCCTGCAGGCCGCCGACCTCGGCCAGGATCCCGACCTGCGGGTGTGGGCACCCGCGGAGGCTTTGTACTCGGCCATGTACGCCGGTGCGCTCGACC
>JBAVCA010000312.1:0-10152 GCA_049586475.1 Nocardioides sp. | reverse complement strand
CCTCCGCCACAGCGCCCTGCCGAAGCCCGGCCGGGTCCGTGAGCTCCTCGAGCTCTCCTCCCGGCTCCACAGCACCCGGATGGCCTGGGAGCGGCCGCTGTGGGAGGCCCACGTCATCGAGGGTCTCCGCGACCGCCGGGTAGGTCTCTACACCAAGATCCACCACTCGCTGGTCGACGGCATCTCGGCAATGCGGCTGATGGCCAGCACCCTGAGCACCGATCCCGACCAACGCGGCATGCCCGCACCATGGGCCTACCAGGCTCCTGCTCCGCGAACGCCCGCTGCGAGCGAGGCCGGCCTCGCGGACGTGCCGATGACGGCCTTGCGCAGCGCGTTGGGCCTGACCGCTGAGGCTGCCGGGATGCCCGGCGCCCTGATCAAGACGATCACCAAAGGCTTGCGCAACGAGACCTCTGCCGTCTCCCTGCACGCGCCACACACGATCCTCAACCAGTCGATCACCGGGTCGCGACGCTTCGCCGCCCAGGACTGGCCGGTCGAACGTCTGCGCGCTGTCGGCAGGGCAACCGGCACCACGATCAACGACATCGTCCTGGCCATGTGCGCCGGGGCGATGCGGGCCTACCTGATCGAGCTCGACGCCCTCCCTGAGGCGCCGCTCGTGGCGATGGTCCCGGTCGGGCTCAAGGCCAAGCAGTCCCACATCGCCTCGGCCGAGGGCGGCAACGCCGTGGGCGCAGTGATGGTCCGCCTCGCCACCGATCTCAGCGACCCAGCTCGGCGGCTCAGCGCGATTCACCGCTCGATGAAGGACGGCAAGGAAGCGCTGTCGTCGATGACGCCGACCCAGATCCTGGCGATGAGCGCGATCGGCCAGGCGCCGGCGATCCTGACCCCGATGTTCCGCATGCAGGGCATCGTGCGGCCGCCGTACAACCTGATCATCAGCAACGTCCCGGGTCCGCGCACGGTTCAGTACTGGAACGGCGCCGAGCTCAACGGCCACTACCCGCTGTCGATCCCGATCAACGGGATGGCGCTCAACATCACCTGCATCTCGTATGCGAGCAAGATGGGCTTCGGCCTCACCGGCTGCCGGCGGACGGTGCCGCACCTGCAGCGACTGCTGCTGCACCTCGACAACGAGGTGACGGCGCTGGAGCAGGCTGCCGGGATCTGATCCCGCTCGGGCCCGCAAGCAAGCACGGGCTAGCCAGCCCGGTCGGGGCTGCTCGCCGCTCGATCCTCGAACCCGTCGCCGTACGCCGCCGCAACCGCGTGCAGCCGAGCCCGGGTGACGTCGGCGACCGTGGCGTACCCGAGGCGGTGCGCGTTCGACCCCGGCCGCGTCGGCTCGGCGGAGTTCACGCTCAAGCAGGTGCGGTTCCCGCCGTCCTCGGCGTTGGCGAGGGACACCGCGTGGCCGGTGGTCCCCGAGCCGGCGAAGAAGTCGAGCACCCGTGCGTCCGACGGCATGGTGGACAGGATCCGGCGGATCAGGCCGGTCGGCTTCGGCGACTCGAAGAGGTGTCCGACCAGTGCCTTGAGCTCGGCCACTGCGGTGTCGGTCGAGCCGACCTCGTCGGCGAGCCAGATCGTGCGCAACTTCTTGCGCCGCCCCGGCTCGAGCCAGTCCTTCTGGAAGACGTCGACCCGATCTCCGCTCCGGCTCCGCACCCGCCGGCAGACCAGGTCGAGCGGGCGGGCCTCGACCAGCGGCGCGCTCCACCGCCAGACCGCCGAGGTGGCGTCACCGAAGACCGGCAGGATCTGCTCTCCACCGACGAAGGGGGCCGAGCGCACCTCACCGGTCTCGGGGTCGCCGTACAACGGATAGTGCATCGTCGGTGCCGTCACCGGGTTGAACTTCTTGTTCGTGTTGCGCAGCGGTAGGCGTCGGTAGCGTCGCGGCTCGCCCGGGTCCTCGAGCGGGAAGTCGCGCGGGTCGACGCCATCGGGGCTCGACGGCTCGAGCACACACGTGGCGGCGTCGCGCGCGTAGGCCAGCAGGTACTCGTGGTTGGTCGCGAACCCCTTGCCCAGCTGACGTCCCTTGGCATTGAGGTTGACCACGATCGTCGCGAGCAGATTCTCCTCGCCGAACACCTCGTCCAGCAGCAGCCGTAGGTGCGCGACCTCGTGGTCGTCGATGCTGACGAAGATCGCACCGGTCTCGGCGAGCACCCGTCGCGCTTGTTCCAGGCGAGGTCGCATCATCGCCGTCCACGCCGCGTGCCGGTCCTGATGATCTGCATCGGCGCGCACGCGGTCGAGGTAGACGAAGTCGTTGCCGGTGTTGTACGGCGGATCGATGTAGATCAGGTCGTACGACGACGCAGCCAGGCCGGCGAGCACGGCGAGGTTGTCGCCCTCGATGAAGGCGTTGCACGCCGCAGCGCGACACCCTGCATCGTCGACCGCCCCCACCCTGCTCTCGGCTCCCACCACCGCGCCATCATGGACGACATGGCCCGGACCCGCGAACGCGAACGCACCATCACGGTGCTCTCGATCGTGGCGACCTTGATCGTGGTGGGCGGCTACGTGACGTTCTCGAACAGCCCGCTGAGCGTGCAGGCGCGCTCCCTGGTGGGGCTCGACGACCGGTTGCGCCCGGCGGTGACGGCTGACGCCGACGGCGCCTACGCCTTCCTGGCCACCCACCCGGACGGCCGACCGGTCGGGTTCAACCCGTGCCAGGAGATCGAGTACGTGGTGAATCCCTCAGGCGCGCCGGGCGACTGGGAGCAGCTCGTCGAGACCGCCATCGGTGAGCTGAGCGATGCGACCGGACTGGGATTCTCCTCCGGTGGGACCACCGACGATCGCGCCTTCTCGGAGCGGATCGACCGCTTCAACGACCCCCTGCCGGTGATCATCGCCTGGGCCGACGACCAGGAGGTCGACGCGTTGGCCGACGACGTCGCCGGGGTCGGCGGGCCGACCCAGGTGCGGCTCGGCCCCCAACGCAGCTACGTGAGCGGCTCGGTGGTGATGGACACCGACATCACCGACCGCCTCGATCGCCAGATCGGTGGCAGCAACGCCCAGCTCGGCCTCCTGCTCCACGAGCTCGGTCACCTCGTCGGCCTCGACCATGTCGACGACCCCGAGGAGCTGATGTTTCCGTCGTCGACGAACATGACCTCTTTCGGTGCCGGTGACCTGCAGGGCTTGGCCCTGCTCGGCGCCATCCCGTGCCGGTAAGGGGTCGAGGACGATCCGCGACACGGTGGCGCGGTTGCCGTCCCCCGAGCGATCCGGTCCTTACCCTGGGCGGGTGCGAACCTTCCCCTCGCTCGTCCTTGCCTGCTTGCCGGTGCTGATCGCGCCGGCCGCCCTGGCCGTGCCCACGTCCCCCGGCCGCGCCGAGCCGCGACCCGATGCTCAGACGGCGCCCTCGTCACGTTCGGCGCGCGAGGTGCCACAGACCAGTGACGGGGTCCAGGGCGAAACGGCTCGACCGCGTCAGGTGTCTCGACGCGATCCCAGCGCGGTGTCGGTGCGCAGGCAGTGGCAGGTGGCACCGGGCATCACGGCCATGACCTGGGAGGAGTCCGACGCGCGGGGGCCGATCCGGGCGCACCTGCTCACGGTCGACTGGACCCGACCGGCCATCACCGTCGACTACGCCAACAACGGCCCCGTCAGCAAGGTCGGCACGGTCAGCAGGATTCTCAGGCGTGATGGCGCCGTCGCGGGTGTCAACGGTGACTTCTTCGACATCAACGACACCGGTGCACCGCTCGGGATCGGACGTGACCGCCAGCGGGGCCTGCTGCACGGTCGGTCGAGCGGATGGAACTCCGCCTTCTCGTTCTCCAAGTCCGGCGTGCCGCAGATCGGGCCGCTCGAGGTCGTCACGACCATCAAGCAGAGGCCGGGGGTGGCGATCACGAACGTGAACTCCCCCTCCGTGGCCATCGGCGGCATCGGCGTCTACTCCCCCTCGTGGGGCCGGACGTCGGGCTACCGGGTGGTCGACGGGCAGACCCGCGACGTCCGGATGGTCCTCCTGCGCAAGGGAGTGGTCGTGCGCAACAGCACCAAGCTCACCACCGGCGCCAAGCTCACGGGCCGGATGCTCATCGGTCGGGGACCAGGTGCCGATGCCCTCCGCGGGCTGCGCCGGGGCGCGCCGGTCGACCTGGTCACGCGCCTTGCCGGCGACCCCGCGATGGCGATCACCGGCAACCAGTTTCTCATCGACGACGGCATCATCAAGGTGGTCGACGACCGCGAGCTGCACCCGCGCACGGCGATCGGCATCGACCGGGACACCCACCGCCTCCTGCTGCTCGTCATCGACGGTCGGCAGAGCTTCAGCCGCGGCTACACCATGGTCGAGCTCGCCAACCTGATGATGGAGCTCGGCGCCGACGAGGCGCTCAACCTGGACGGTGGAGGATCCTCAGAGATGCTCGCGCGGCGACCCGACGGCCGGGTGAGGATCATCAACTCGCCGTCCGATGGTGTCGAGCGCAAGGTCGCCAACGCCGTCAGCATCACCTACCGACCCCGGGGCTAGCGAGCCGGAACCGGCCTCACGGCTGCACGATCGCCACGAGCGCGACCGTGGTGACGGCGGCCAGGCACTCGGGGAGCGGGTCGACGACCCCGGCGGGGGTGATCAGGTAGCCGGCCTCACCCTCCTCGACGAACACCTCCGGCGGGACGTCGCACCCGAGGGAGACCACTGCTGCCCAGAGCTGGCCGTCGTACGACGTGTCGGCGGCGGCACGGATCTCCGCCTCGAAGGCCTCGCCTCGGAACTGCGCGGTGAACGCGTCGAGCTCCTCGGGGCCCTCCACCGACGTGAGCATCGGAGAGGTTCGTCCGCCGGCCGCCGTCTCGTCGAGGAGCGCGACTACCTCGTGGTCCACCGGGCCCTCGGCGTCACCATCGCTCTGCTCGTCGGACGGCGAGCCCGCGCTGGCGCCCGTGGCATCGGCCGGGTCCTGGACGTCTGCGCCCGATCCGCAGCCGCTGAGCGGGAGCATCGAGAGCACGGTCAGGGCGAGGGAGGTTCCGAGAGCTCGTCGCATGATCCTCTGACGTTACGTCGGCCCTCGTGGTTCCGCATCAGGACGGGAACTCCTGGTCCTTGCCCAGCACGGTCAACCCGTCCTCGACCAGGAAGCCGCGCGCCCGGTCTGCCTCATGGTCGACCCCGACCTGCGCGCCCGGCGGCACGACGACGTTCTTGTCGAGGATCGCATTGCGCACCACCGCGCCGGCCCCGACGATCACGCCGTTCATCAGCACCGAGCCCTCGATCGAGGCTCCTTCCTCCACCCGGACCGCCGGCGAGAGCACCGAGCGGAACACCTGCCCGCCGCTGACCACCACCCCGGGCGAGAGCACGGCCTCGTCGATCGTCGACTCGCGTCCACCCGAGGCCACCACCTTGGCCGGCGGCTGCGGGCCGTACGAGGTGAAGATCGGCCAGGCGAAGTTGTAGAGGTTGAAGATCGGCAGCGGCGAGACGACATCCATGTGGGCGGCGTAGTAGGACCCCAGGGTCCCCACGTCGCGCCAGTAGCCCTTGTCGCGGTCGGTGGCGCCGGGGACGATGTTGTCCTGGTAGTCGTAGACGGCCGCCTGGTCACGTCGGACGAACGCCGGCACGATGTCGCCGCCCATGTCGTGCAGGGACCCGGTGGTCGTCGCGTCCCGGGTGACTGCTTCGACCAGGGCGTCGGCGTCGAAGACGTAGTTGCCCATCGAGGCCAGCACCTCGTGGGGGCTGTCGGGCAGCCCGGCCGGGCTGGTGGGCTTCTCGAGGAACTCGCGAATGCGCTGCGGGTCGTCCGGCACGACGTCGATGACGCCGAACTGGTCGGCCAGACCGATCGGCTGCCGGATCGCCGCGACCGTGCACGAGGCATCACTGGCGAGGTGCTGGTCGACCATCTGGGAGAAGTCCATCCGGTAGACGTGGTCGGCACCCACGACCACGACGATGTCGGGCTTCTCGTCCTTGATCAGGTTGAGTGACTGGAAGATCGCGTCTCCCGACCCGAGGTACCAGTGCTTGCCCACCCGCTGCTGCGCGGGCACCGGAGTGACGTAGTTGCCCAGCATCGTCGACATCCGCCAGGTCTGGGAGATGTGCCGGTCCAGGCTGTGCGACTTGTACTGGGTGAGCACCACGACCTGGAGGTAGCCCGAGTTCACCACGTTGGAGAGAGCGAAGTCGATCAGCCGGTAGATCCCGGCGAACGGCACCGCGGGCTTGGCCCGGTCAGCCGTCAGCGGCATCAGCCGCTTTCCTTCTCCACCAGCAAGGACGATGGCCAAGACCTTTGGGCGCAAGCTCACCTGGTCAACGTACACCCTCGGCGGTGGAGCCGTCAGCGTGCGCGCAGGCAAGGGCGATCGGCGCTAGGTTCGAGTGGTGCGAGTCGACATCCTGACCAAGGAGTACCCACCGGCTGTCTACGGAGGCGCTGGGGTGCACGTCGCCGAGCTGGTGCGGGCGCTGCGTGGCCTCGACGGTCTGGACGCCCGGGTCCGGGCCTTCGGCGCGGCTCGGGACGAGCTCGGCACGTCGTCGTACGAGGAGCTGGCTGAGCTGGCCGGCGCCAACCCGGCGCTCGGAACCCTGGGCGTCGACCTCCGGATCGCTGAGGCCTGTGCCGGCGCCGACCTGGTGCACTCCCACACCTGGTACGCCAACCTGGCCGGCCACCTCGCCGGGCTGCTGCACGGCGTCCCGCACGTCGTCACCGCCCACTCCCTCGAGCCGCTGCGGCCGTGGAAGGCCGAGCAGCTCGGCGGCGGTTACGCCGTGTCGTCCTGGGCCGAGCGCACCGCGTACGAGTCTGCGGCGGCGGTGATCGCGGTCTCGGCAGCGATGCGCGACGACGTGCTGGCTTCCTACCCAGCGATCGATCCCGAACGGGTGAAGGTGGTGCACAACGGCATCGACACCGCGGACTGGGCGCCACTGGTCGCACCGGACCGGGTGCGCGAGCTCGGGGTCGACCCGGACCGGCGATCGGTCGTCTTCGTCGGACGAATCACCCGGCAGAAGGGCCTCCCGCTGTTTCTCCGCTCGGTGGCTCAGCTGCCGCCGGACGTCCAGATCGTGCTCTGCGCCGGCGCCCCGGACACCCCCGAGATCGAGGCGGAGGTGATCGGCCTGGTCGAGGAGCTCGCCGCCTCCCGCACCGGCGTCGTATGGATCCGCGACATGCTCCCGCGCCCCGACGTGGTGGCCCTGCTCACCGCGGCGACCGTCTTTGCGTGCCCCTCGATCTACGAGCCGCTCGGCATCGTCAACCTCGAGGCCATGGCCTGCGAGACCGCGGTGGTCGCCACGGCCACCGGAGGTATCCCGGAGGTCGTCGTGCCCGGCAGCACCGGGCTCCTGGTGCCGATCGAGCAGGCAGAGGACGGCACCGGGACGCCACTCGACCCCGATCGCTATGTGGCCGACTTCGCCGACGCGCTCAACGAGCTGGTCAGTGACCCCGACCGTGCGGCGTCGTACGGACGTGCTGGTCGCGAACGAGCCATCGAGTCTTTCGCGTGGGCGTCGATCGCCGAGCGCACCCGAGAGGTCTACTGCTCGGCCACCCGACCCTGACCCGCTACGTCGCCGACGAACGGGAGCACGACCGCATCGCGCTCCGGGGCCAGGACGCGCTCGGTGACGCGGTGGTGCTCGGCGGTGATCTCGAGGACACCGGCCACGACGACACGTCCGGTGAGCTGGTGCCCACCGCGAAGACGATGGGCCAGCGCGGCGTGCAGGGCGTCGATGGTGCTGGGGGCCAGGAACTCGTCGCAGAGAAAACGCAGCCACGCGCCGACGCCGCTGGCGTCCTGACCGACGAGGCCGAGGTCGAGGTCGAGGCTGCGACCGTCTGCCGCGACCCGCCACGGGCAGCGGGCGTTCGGCTGGCCGGGCCAGACCCGGCGGACGGGACCACTTGAGGAGAAGCCGGAGAGGAACTCGATCTCGCTCACCGCGAGGGGGGGATCGAGATACATCGACGCCGGCTGGGGGGGTTGGCGTGTCACGAGCCGTCCGTACCCACTGTCGGGCGGACTATGCCTGGGTGCCGGGCCGGCGCCGCTACGGTGTCGCTCGTGAGCAAACGCATGTTCTCCCTGTGGGGCGACAACCTGGGCGCCGACCTGCACGACCCCGCCTTGCGCGAGCGACTGAGGGAGCTCGGAGTACAGAGGCTTCAGGTCAATGTCGACGACGCGGAGGTCGCGCCGGCGATGCGGATCCCCTCCGGGAAAGCAGCCATCGGGGCGATCGTCAGCACCTGGGCGGGCGAGGCCGACCCGATCCTCGACACGCTCGGCGCGCTGCCGTCGGTGCTGCGGATCGCCGGCTGGGAGGTCGAGGAGCGCCGTCCGATCGCGCCCGACGAGCTGTGGAACGGCTCGCGGCTCGACGGGTTGGCCAACGTCGCGCTGCTCCGCAGGCCCGTCGAGCTGACCCGAGAGGAGTGGCTGCACCGCTGGTTGGTCGACCACACCCCGGTCGCGATCGCGACCCAGGCCACCTTCGGCTATGTGCAGAACGTGGTCGTCGAGTCCTTGATCGACGACTCGCCCGCAGTGGCCGCCCTGGTCGAGGAGCTGTTCCCGACCGCTGCCTTGACCGACATCCACGCCTTCTACGGCAGTGGCGGTTCCGACGCCGAGCTCGGCAGGCGGATGGAGGCGATGATGGCCAGCGTCAGCCGGTTCGGCGCCGACCAAGGCCTCGACCTGGTGCCGAGCAGCCGTTACCTCTACGACCTGGTCGAAGATTGACCTCACCCGTCGGAGAAGCGCGAGATCGGACAGGATGTCGACATGCCCGAAGGCCACTCGATCCATCGCCTGGCCCGACGGCACCGACGTGATCTGGTTGGACGTCGGGTACGTGCCTCCAGCCCGCAAGGGCGCTTCGCCGAGGGTGCGGCACTGATCGACGGGCAGACCCTCGACGCCACCGACGCGTGGGGCAAACACCTCTTCCACCGCTACGGCGACCTGTGGCTGCACGTCCACCTCGGGCTCTACGGGAAGTTCCGCGACGGTGCCGGGGCCGCTCCGGATCCGGTCGGGGCGCTGCGCCTGCGACTGGTCACCGACGAGCGGTGGCTCGACCTGCGCGGCCCGACGGCCTGCGAGGTGCTCTCCGAGGACGAGCGGGCGATCGTGCTCTCCCGGCTCGGCCCGGATCCGCTGCGACGCGGCGCCGACCCGGCGCCCGCTGCGGCGAGGATCTCGCGCAGCCGACGCTCTATCGGTGGACTGCTGATGGACCAGCAGGTGCTCGCCGGTGTCGGCAACGTCTACCGCGCCGAGGTGTTGTTCCGCCACGAGGTGAGCCCCTTCCTGGCTGGTCGCGACGTCGCGCCTGAGGTCTGGCGGGCGATGTGGGACGATCTGGTCGTGCTGATGCGGGCCGGTGCGCGTGCCGGACGCATCGTCACCACCGAGCCGGAGGATCGCGAACGCCCGGCAGGTCGCCCGCGCCGCGTCGACGCGCACTACGTCTACGGCCGGACCGGGTTGCCGTGCCGCCGTTGCGGGACCCCCGTGGAGACCGCTGTGATGGAGGCTCGGATGGTGTACTGGTGCCCGGTCTGCCAGGCTTGAGATCAAGAACCTGAGATCAAGGAGCAGCCCGCTCGAGGGCAGCGACGCTGCTCGCCACCAGGCTCTCCACGTCCGCTTCCACGTCGAGCGTCGTGCCGGACTCGTCCGGCTCGAGAGGCTCGAAGGTCGCGAACTGCGAGCTCATCAGCTCCGGAGGCATGAAGTGCTGACCGCGGGCGGCCTGACGCGCGCGGATCAGGTCGGGGGCGCCATGGAGCAACACCATCTGCACGTCCTCGGCCTGGGCTCGGATCAGGTCGCGATGGGTCCGGCGCAACGCAGAGCCGGCCACGACCCCGCCGTGCTCGGCCAACCACTCGCCGATCGCGACCAGCCACGGCATCCGGTCTGTATCATCGAGCGGCACTCCGGAGCGCATCTTCGCCACGTTGGCCTCGGGGTGCAGGTCGTCGCCGTCGCAGAACGGCACGCCGAGGCGCTCGGCCAGCGCGGCGCCGACAGTCGACTTCCCCGATCCCGAGACTCCACCGACCACGACCCTCATCGGCGCGCGTCCGCGTCCCGGCCGCCGAGCAGCACGCGCGCGACGAAGTCCGTGGTGTGCCGGGTGAAGAC
>JBAVCA010000311.1:0-4096 GCA_049586475.1 Nocardioides sp. | reverse complement strand
CCCCAATCCCGGGCCTGGGGGGTGGGGAGCACTACTGCGTCAGGGCAGCCACGAGCTCGAGCTGTGCGGCGGCGACGCCACCATGACCACCAACAACCGGATGGAGCTCACCGCCCCCATCGAGGCGCTGGGCGTGCTGAAGCGGCGGGTCCGGGTGGAGCTCTACACCGACAGCACCTACGTGCGCAGCGGCATCACCTCGTGGGTCGAGGGCTGGGAGCGCAACGGCTGGCAGACCAAGGCCAAGCAGCCGGTCAAGAACGTGGACCTCTGGAAGCAGCTCAAGGCCGCCGTCGCGCACCACGACGTTCACTGGCACTGGGTCAAGGGCCACGCCGGCGATCCGGGCAACGAGCGGGCCGACGCGCTGGCCGCGCGCGGGCTGGATGAGGCAGTGGCGGCCGCTCGGGCGTAACTCCAGGGCAGGAGAGACGTTACGTCAGGTATGACATTGCGCGCACCGCTCATCGCCGTCCTGCTGGTCGCACTGCTGGGTGCGGGGTGGTCGGCTCCGGCGTCCGCGCAACGGCTGGATGCGCCGCGTCCGGCTGCCGCCGTGCCTGAGCTGAGTGCGCCACCGGTGGGCCTGCGCGGCTCGGCGGTCTGGGACTCGTGGCACCGGCTACGCCCGTTCGGCTTCACCCAGCGCGAGTACTTCGTCTCCGGTATCGCGACGAGCCTCGACGGCACCACCGCGCCGTACACGACCCGGATCGTGGTGACGCGGCCGCGCAGCGAGCGCGACTTCAACGGCACGGTGATGCTCGACTGGGTCAACGTGACCGCGCAGTTCGAGAACGCCGTCGACAGCCTCGAGGCTCGCGAGATGCTGCTGCGGGACGGCTACGCCTTCGTGCACGTGAGCGCCCAGGCCGCCGGCCTGTGCTGCAGCCCGCTGACGCCGAAGGTGCTCGACCCGGTGCGCTACGCCGCGATCTCGCACCCGGGCGACGACTACGCCCCAGACATGTTCACCCAGATCGCCAGGGCCCTGCGCGGCCAGGGCACCGGGCTCGATCCGATGCCCCGGCTGCGGGTGCGCCACGTCATCGCTGCCGGCCAGTCGCAGTCAGCGAGCCGTCTGTATGCCTACGTCAATGACGGTCTGGCCCGAGCGGGGGCGATCGACGGCTTCCTGATCCACGGGGGAGGCTCGAAGGAGTTCGACCAGCCGTTGCCGGTACCGGTGCTGCACCTCCTCAGCGACCGCGAGGCCACTCCGGCGCCTCCCACTCCTGATCGCCGCTACCGGCTCTGGGAGGTCGCCGGAGCTGCGCACTCCGACTACTTCATCGGCCTCCAGCAGGTGTTGGGGCAAGGTCCTCGCGTAGCTGGGCAGCCCCCCAAGACCAAAGCCGGCTACCGCGACCTGATCAACCGGGCCGGCAACTACGGCCAGGTCCCCGCACCGCTCCAGGCGACCTGCACCGTCGCCGGAGCGACCATGCCCAACCACTACGTCGTCTCGACCGCCATCCACCAGCTCACCTCGTGGGTGCGCACGGGTCGCCGGCCACCGCTGACGCCGCGCTACGCCTTCGAGGGAGGTCGACTGGCCAAGGATGCCGACCAGAACACGGTCGGCGGGATCCGGCTCGCGCCGATGGACGTGCCGGTCGCGTCCTACCTCAGCACGTCCTGCAACCTCGGCGGCACCACGGTGCCCTTCACCGACCTACAGATCCAGCAGCGCTACGGCACGTTCTCGCGGTACCAGCAGCTGATGGCCCAGGCCACCGACAACGCAGTGCGTCGAGGGTGGTTGCTCCGACCGGATGCCCGCGACCAGATGCGACGGGTGTGCGCGGTACGCGCACGGTTCGCCGCCGCAGATCGCGGACCGTGCCTGAGCCGGTCCTACCGACCGCCGGCCTTCGGAGGCTGAGCAAACCGGCGCCCGACCGGTGCTCGCCGGCGCCTGATCCGTGTGGCAGGAGGTGCGAGTCAGACGCCGGCTGGTCAGCCCAGGCGCGCCCGGCCGGCCTCGAGCGCCGCGAGGCACCCGGCCCACGTGCCCTGGACGACGTCGGAGACCGGCAGGACCTTATCGATGCGCGAGGAGACCTGGCCGGTGTTGGCGACGCTGGCCTCCATGTCGCCGTCGAAGTAGAGATCGGAGATCCGAGAGAGGAGCTTGGCTCCGTCAGGTGACGCGCTGGTGCCGAGGTCGTTGCGCAGCACCCGCATGGTCGGGTTGCCAGGGACGCTGAGCAGCATGGTCCCGTCGTCCCCCGCGGCGACGATCGCGTCCTTGAAGTTCTGGTGCACCCCGGACTCGACGGTGGCCAGCATCCGGGTGCCCATCTGCACGCCCTCGGCGCCGAGCACGAAGGCGGCCGCCATCGACGTGGCATCGCAGATCCCGCCGGCGGCGATGATCGGGATCTCGACCTGGGAGGCGACCAGGGGCAGCAGGACCATCGTCGAGGGGCTCAGCGTTCCTTTGAAGCCACCGCCCTCGACTCCCTCGACGACGAGACCGTCGACCCCGGCGGCCACCGCCTTGTGCGCGCCGCGCACGTTGCCCACGACATGGAAGACGGTGATGCCGGCGTCCTTGAGTCGGGCGGTGAAGAGCCCGGGGTCGCCGGCCGAGGTGGCGACGTAGGAGACGCCGGCCTCCACCAGCACGTCGACGATCGAGAGGTCGTGCTTCCACCCCTGGATCATCAGGTTGGCCCCGACCGGCTTGTCGGTGAGGTCGCGCACCCGCTTGAGGTCGGCCTGTCCCTCCGGCGTCAGGGTCTCGATGATCCCCATCCCACCGGCCTCGGAGACGGCCGCGGCGAGCTCGGCACGGGCGATGTAGGTCATCGGGGCCTGGACGATCGGGATGTCGACACCGAGGAGGTTCTGCACGCGATTGGTCACGGCCTAGGGTTACCACGTGCCTGGACCCGACCTTGTTGCGCTGTGGTTCGGTGGACTCGACCAGACGACCTGGTGGGAACAGGACGCCGACGCGGCCGCGTACTCGGCGAGCCTGATGAAGCTGCCGATCGCCACAGCCGCCCAACGCCGTCACGAGCGCGGTGAGCTGGGAGAGCACGGGCTCGACACGGAGGTCCTCGTCCACGACGACTTCGACTCGGTGGTGACGGGGCAGCGGTACGTGCTCGAGCGCGACGACGACCAGGACGATGCGACGTGGGACGAGCTCGGAATGCGTACGTCGTTGGGCGAGCTGCGGCGCCGGGCCCTGGTGATGTCGGGCAACCTCGCCACCAACGTGCTGCTCGAAGCGGTCGGCCTCGACGAGGTGAGCGGTGTGCTGGCCGATGCCGGGTGCAGCGGCGAGATCCAGATCGCGCGCGGGATCGACGACCGGCCGGCGCGCTCCGCCGGGATCCAGAACGTGGTCACCGCGCGCGACCTCGGCCGGCTGCTCACCCACACGCCGCCGGAGGTCGAGGAGGTGCTGCTCGCCCAGCACTACCGCGACGCGATCCCGGCAGGACTGCCCGCCGGCACCGCGATCGCCAACAAGACCGGCTGGATCGACGACCACACCCACGACATGGCGATCGTGCGACCAACGCCGCAGCAGGGCGGTGAGCCGTTCGCGCTCGTCGTGCTGACCCGCATCGCCGGCGGCTCCTACGAGGCCGGCAACCGCCTGATCGCCGAGCTCGCCACGCAGGCGTGGGAGCGGCGCCGATGAGCTCGCCGAGGATCGAACGCATCGAGACCAGCTCGCTGAGCCTCCCGCTGCACACGCCCTTCGTCACGGCGTTGCGTCGTACGACCACCATCGAGACGGTCCTGGTGCAGATCACCGACTCCGACGGCTGCACCGGGTGGGGCGAGGCGCCCCAGGTCTGGCGGGTCACCGGAGACTCCCTGGCCGGCTCCCGAGCCTGTCTCGAGGGGCCCTTGGCCGATGCGCTCGTGGCAGCGCCGGCCGACCCGGTGGAGACCGCGCCGATCATTCAGCGCGTGGTGGTGGGCAACCGATCAGCCAAGATGGCGGCCGATACCGCCCTGCACGACCTGGCCGCCCGGCGCGCAGGCGTGCCACTCGCCGTGCACCTCGCGGCGTGGGCCGGCAGACCGGCCGGAGCCGGGACGGCGCGGCGGATCCGCACCGATGTCACTC
>JBAVCA010000310.1:0-3712 GCA_049586475.1 Nocardioides sp. | reverse complement strand
CCGGTGAGCAGGTACGCCGTACGCAGCAGCGCGCCTCTCCGCGCGACCACGAACTCCTCGAAGTCGGCGTACCCGCTCATGACGCACCGCCCTCTGCGTCGAGCGCTGCTCCGATCAGATCGCTAGCAAACGTGACCCACTGTGGCGCTCCTGCGGCGACGACAACGCGACGCAGGGCCGGGTCTTCGAACGAAAGGTCAGGGCAGATCCTTGAGAAGTCGGTGGTGCAGCTCACCGGTGGCGCGACCTTGTGGATGTCCAGGGCGACCACGGTCCCGTTGCCGTCGTCCGGGTCGTTCCAGTCACCGGGCAAACGATCGGAATTCCAGTGACCCAACAGGATCTCGGATCCGATGACGCCCAAGACGTCGCACAACACCGGCACATCGAATAGTTCGTCGTCGCCTTGGTAGTCGGTCCCTAGGGTCGCGGAGAGGACCGGCGACCCGCCGACCCGATCATCGAATGGTTCTCCCACCGCACATGACCGGGGACCGCCTCCCTCGTCGATGACGCTCAGGTCCCTCCCTGCGTACAGCCCTCGGTATGTCGTCCCTGCGTACGTGAGGAGGTTGACCAACTTCGGCGTAGTGCCTGGCTCCCACACATATCCGTCGGTGTCGCCCGCTCCCGCATGGCCGAAGAGGTGGGTGGCATCGAACCAGGTGTACCCGCCGGTGCCCCATCGATAGCACTGGTTCACATCACCCGGGCATTCGACCTCGGGCCAGTAGTAGATCTCGCCGCTCACCAGATCGTGGACGATCGGCTCTCCACTCGGAGAGGCATAGGCGATCCGGCGGCCGTCGGGCGACAGCGCGGGACGCTCATGATCCTCATTCATGTAGGACACGTCGATCGGGAGCGTCCCGAACGTCCCGGTTTCAGCGACGAGGCCGACGGCTTCAGGCGCGCCACCGCCCACGCGATCCTCCCAGATTGCGGCCAGCGGCCCCGGAGTGTCCCCGAGATCCGGCAGGTCCCCCCCACCGGGGTACTTGATCGGCAGCGAGATGCCGAGGGTCCCCGCGGGCTCAGGGCCGGCGGTGTTGTCACTGCCCTCGGCGAGGCGTACGCCGATGCCTGTGCCGACGGCGCCCACCACCAGCACGGTGGCCGCGACCGCCGCCGCCCGGAGGCGATGGGCGCGCTTGCCACGCGCCCAAAGCTCGGCCGCAGGCGCACCTCCCGTCGGTGCCTCGTCCGCCAGATCCGCCAGCCGCTCATGCAGCGTGTCCATGGGTCCCTCCAATTCGAAAGCCTCACTCATCAGTACGCGATGAGTGCGACTTTCGGAGGGGTCCAGTTCCGAACCGGTCTAGACAGTGTCGTCCGGACGCAAGGTGACCTGGCCGTCGGGAGAAGGTCACGATCGAACGTTGCCACCAGCCTCGCTCACGTCGACCTATACTCCCCTACCGCGAAACGCACTGTCAGGCCGCGACTAGTGCGCATATGCCGATGAGAGTGGGTGCCTCAGTCTTCCCCAGGCTCCACCTCCATCTACTCCCTTTCTGTTCGTCCGCGCTCGTGTCAGAGTCGCGATCTCGGCAACGGGGCGCCACAGATTTCGCGGATCAGGGGTGGGACTGGAGTTCGCCCGCGACTGGTGACCGAACTGGCGAGTACAGCTTGATCGGGAAGTGGACTCCCTTCACCTGTGCTTCGCCACGTTCCTCACAGGGAACGGTGTCCTTGATCAGGTGCCAGCTGGCCTGAGAGAGCAAGATCGAGCCAGGATCGCACTCGGCCTGGATGCGGGCGGCGATGTTGGTCTGGAGTCCGATGCCGGTGTAGGTAGCGCGACCGTCGGAGCCGAACGTCCCGACAGACAGGACGCCGGTGTTGATCCCGACCCGGGTTCGGAGCTCGTGGTCCAGGCCGACCTTGAACCACTGTTGATTCAGCACGGGCATGCACGCCTGGATCTCAATCGCGGCCGCGGTGGCTGCTTTTACCTGGTCCTCGGGAGAACGTTCGAGTGGCGCGCCGAAGAGGGCCATCACCCCATCGCCGGCGAACTCGTTGAGAGTTCCGCCATGGCGCTCAATGATCGTCGCCATGGCGGCGAGGTATTCCTGGACGATTTGCGCCAGGGACTCCGGGTCCAAGGAATCGGCTGTGCTCGTGAACCCGACTACATCTGAGAACAGCACAGTTACCCGACGACGTTGCGGCGCCTCAATAGTCGCCGCGTTGCCGGTCTCGATCGCGCTGACGACAGCAGGTGGCGCAAAGCGGCGGATCAGGCGTCGTTGGAGAAATGCCTGGCGACTGCCGCTTTCCAGCAGATAGGCCGTCAGAAGCGCGAGGGCGTAGAAGTTGGCGAGGAAGGCGAAGTTCAGGACCCAGACGTTGGTGGTGGCTTCTTTGGCGAAGAGGGTCCAGACCAGCGCCGGGATCATGAGCGCGGAACCGACCGCTGTCCTGACGAGACCCACCCGGAAGAGCGCGGCGAGCCAGACCATCGACAAGGGGACAGCCAACGTCATGTACAGGCTCGGAAAGCCTGCGATCACCGACATCAGGGTCCAGGTCCAGACCGTCACCACCATGGCGGCGGTCATGACATTGCGCTGGAACTGCAACCACGACGGCCGGAAGGTCCACCACAGCAGATAGAGGACTCCCACCCCCTGAACCGCGTGCAGTGACTCGGCCAGGAATAGGCGGCGCGTAGCCACAAGGGCATGAATTGCAGTGAAAGCCACGGTAAGAGTTAGCCCGGTTGTTGCCCCCACCCGAACTGCGAGCAAAGCATCTCGGCTGTCAGCCGCCAGGAATTCCTTTTCCAGGACAGGATCTTCGAACCGGAGCCTGGGACTTCGCATCCTGTGAGCGTAGCGTCCGGCCACTTGGCGAATCGCGTGATAGCGATCGGCATCGCTTGCGGCGTATCAGCGTGATGCGTCAGGCGCACATCTCTGTCGGCCCTCGGTCACCGCCCGTCCATGCTGCTAGTGCGCGGTCGTGCCGATGTGCGTGCGGGTCCGGCTTAGCCCTGCCTGTGCCTAGGGTGGGGACATGGACCTACTTCGAGCCGTTCCGATTCTGACCGTGCTCGACGTGCCGGCTGCGGTTCGGGAGTACTCCGAGGTGTTGGGTCTTGACGTACTCATGAATCTGGGTTGGGTGGCAACGCTCGGGACGCAGGGAGGTGCGCAGTTCAGCGTCATGGACATCGACCAGTCCGCGCCGTGCAACCCCGAGATGTCGGTCGAGGTCCCTGACGTAGACGACGCCTACCGTCGGGTCTTGGACAGCGGTGCCGAGATTGTTCATCCGATCCGGGACGAAGCTTGGGGCGTTCGCCGCTTCTTCGTACGTACCAGGGCCGGCCACGTCGTGAACGTGCTCAGCCACCCCGGCTGAGCAGCGGTCCGGGAACCGTCAGCGTGCGCACGTCCACTTTGGCGAGCCTTCTGCTGCTGACCCCGACCGGTCCTGACCCTGCACACTGGGCGCATGCTGATTGCCAAGTCCCTGCTGCTGTTCGCCCTCGCTGCGGTCGCCGAGATCGGCGGTGCCTGGCTGGTGTGGCAGGGAGTGCGCGAACACAGGGGCTGGATCTGGATCGGTACAGGGGTCATCGCCCTGGGCCTGTACGGCTTCGTCGCCACCTTGCAACCCGACGCGAACTTCGGCCGCATCCTGGCCGCCTACGGCGGGGTCTTCGTCGCCGGGTCGCTGGTGTGGGGGATGGTCGCTGACG
>JBAVCA010000309.1:0-14827 GCA_049586475.1 Nocardioides sp. | reverse complement strand
GAGTGACGCTGCACGCGCGCGCCGCACACCTCCAGGCCGGCGGACGGCTGCCGTCGCTGGTGCTCGGAGTGCTGCGGGACGCGTCATTGAGTGAGACCGCCGCCGTGCGCTCCACGATCGAGACGAGCTATCGCATCGGATCGATCACCAAGACCCTGACAGCCGTCCTGGTGCTGCAGCTGCGCGACGAGGGCCGGCTGTCGCTGGGGGACCCGATCGGTCGGTTCGTGAGCGACACCGGTCACGGCGCGGCCCGGATCGCCGACCTGCTCGGCCACACGGCCGGGCTCCCGAGCGAGCCCTCCGGTCCGTGGTGGGAGCGTTCGCCCGGCCGGTCCTTTGCCGAGCTGGCGCTTGCCAACGACTGCTCGGGTGCTGTCGCGGGACCCGGAGAGTTCTTCCACTACTCCAACCTCGGCTACGGGCTGTTGGGAGAGCTGGTAGCCCGGTTGCGTGGTGGCTCCTGGTGGGAGGTGGTGACCGAGCGCCTGCTGCACCCCCTGGGGATGGACCGGACCTCCTACGGTCCACAGCGACCGCACGCCCAGGGCTACAGCGTCGAGCACTTCACCGGGCGGCTGTGCCGGGAGCCGCACACCGACACCGGGGCGATGGCTGCGGCCGGTCAGGCGTGGAGCACCGTCACCGACCTCTCGATCTGGGCAGGGGTGCTCGCCGGACGTCGACCCGAGGTCCTGACTCGGGAGTCCGCGCTGGAGATGAGCAGGGACCGGCTCGGCGCCGGCTACGGGCTGGGACTTCGTCTGGCGACGTGTGGTCAGAGCACCTATGTGGGCCACACCGGTTCGATGCCCGGCTTCCTGGCGAGCCTCTTCGTGGACCCACAGCGCGGCGACGGCGTGATCGCCTTGGCCAACGCGACCACCGGGCTGGACGCGGAGGCAATGCCCAGGGTCCTGCTGCACACCGCGCTGCCCGACCCGTTGTCAGACGTGCAGGCAGATTCGCAGGCGGACCCGCTGTTGGGTCCACCGGCGGAGTGGGAGCCCACCACCACGATGCCTGCCTCGCTGGACGGGGTGGTCGGCCTGTGGTTCTGGGGCAACACCGCGATCGAGCTGCGCTGGGAGAACGAGACCCTGCAGGCGCGCGCCCTCCAGTCCGGCCGGCTGCTCTACACCTTCAGCCTGCTCGCGGGTCGACTGGTCGGCGTCAGCGGCTACCACCGCGGGGAGACCCTGCACGTGCATGCCACCCACCTGGAGTGCGCGACGTTCGTCTACACCCGGGTGCCTTATGACCCGGCGGCGCCGATCCCCGGCTAGCGACGCGGCTTGATCTTGGTCACCGTGCCGTCGCCCGCGACGATCACCGCGCCCTGGTCGACGAGGTAGGCCACCCAGTAGACCCGTCGGCGCTCGACCGCGATCGTCACCCTTCGCCCGGGCCCGATGCTCCGCTCGCCGTCCTGGACGTTCATCGCGTTGCTGCCCCAGAGGATCTGGAGCCGGGCGTCGTTGGGGTTGTTCGCGCTGATCCGCCCACGTTTGCGCGCCTTGGTGACCTTCGGGGAGGCCAGCAGCGAGATGTCCACCCTCACCGTCGAGGTGTCGCGCTGGTCGCCCTGGCAGGCGTCGTAGGTGAACCTGACCACGCCCTTCGCGTTTCGATTGGCCTCGACGAAGATCTGCGAGGGATCGTCGCGATCGATCTCGGCGTAGAGCACCTGCTGGACAGTCTTCGGGACTGTGAGCCCGCACAGCGTCAGGTCGCCGGTGCCCAACAGGGTCGTCGAGTCGTTGCTCAGGACGTCGAGAATGTACTCGCCGGAGGCGTAGATGCTAAAGCTGTCGTCGTTGGCGACCGGACGCGCAGCAGAGCCCCCGCCAGCGCCCCCGTCAGAGCCCCTGTCGGCCATCGCAGCCGTGGGCGCAGCCAGCGTGAGGGCCAAGACGGCCGCTAGGACCAGCACGCTCGGGCGTCGACGCGAGGCCTGGCGGGACAAGAAGAGCATGCGCGAATGCTACGACACCGGGCGCCGGTGCCGGGAAGGGTCGCGCTCTAGAGAGCCTGCGAGACGCTCGACATGTTGAAGTCCGCGACCCGCAGTGCGGGGGTGGCGGTCCGGGAGAAGAAGTCGTCGCCCCACTCCCGGCTGAAGCTGGGGACGGTCGCCGAGGCGTGGGTGAAACGCCTCAGCAGGTCGACCGGGCTCTCGTTGAACCGGAAGTTGTTCACCGCCCCGGTGATCTCACCGTTCTCCACCAGGTAAACGCCGTCGCGGGTGAGCCCTGTCAGCAACAACGACTGCGGGTCGACCTCGCGGATGTACCACAGGCAGGTGAGAAGCAGACCTCGCTCCGTGCCGGCCACGAGGTCGTCCACCGACGACGTCGCGCCTTCGACCTCCAGCACCAGGTTGTCCACGCCGGGGGTCACCGGCTGACCGGTCAGCTCGGCCGAGTGTCGCGTCTGCAGCAAGGACGTGAGCTCACCGTCGCGGATCCAGTCCGTGCGGCCCAGTGCCAGGCCGTTGTCGAACACCGATGCGTCATTGCTCGAGGAGGATGCCAGCGCAAACGGTGCGCACTGCAGCCCCGGGTAGGAGGGGTCGGAGTAGAGGTGCACGCCCGGCGCAGCGATCGTCTCGCCGATCCGGGTCCCGCCGCCACGCTTGCTGTAGACCGACTGACCGTCGAAGGCATCGCGGGCTCCGGCGTACCAGTAGGCGTCGATCATCAGGTCGGCCACGGCCGAGGGCGGCAGGATCGTGTCGTACCGACCAGCCGGCAGATCGAGGCGGCGCTCTCCCCAGGCCAAGCGGGCTGCGACCTGCTCATCCATCGCGAGGGCGTCGACATCAGTGAAGTCCCGGGTGGCTCCGCCCACCCAAGCGCTGTTGGTGAGTGCGGCGTTCTTGGCGGTGCAGCCGAAGTGGCCCGTCGGCTGGACGTGACGTAGCCGGAGGCCCGTGGTGGACCCGACGTACGTCGTGGTCATCTCGTGGTTGACGAAGCCGTAGAGGATCCGGTCGGTAGCGCCGGCTCGACCGAATGCCTCACCCAGAGCCGGTGCGAACTCGGCGTACACACCGACATCGGTCGGCACCGGCGCGTCATCCCAATCGCTCGACACGGCGGTGCCGCCGATCAGCGGTTGAGCGTCCTCGGCTGGGCTGCCTGCCCGAGCGGCGGCGTCGGCCGCCTGGACCAATGAGGTGACCTGCGCCTGATCCGTCGCGCTCCCCGTCACCGACCCCGTGGACACCCCGCCGGCCACGCGCACGAAGGAGATCACCGTGACGGTGACCCCGTGCATCACGCCGTTGGTGGTGAGGGTGTTGTTGGCCCAGCGAAGGTTGGCGCTGGTCTTGTCGTGCACGATCGCGATGCAGTCGTCGGCGACGGAGGTGGCCACGGCATGGTCGACCATGGACTGCGGGACGAGACGAGTGCTCATGCCGTGCCCTCCTCGAGGGTGTTGAGGATTCGGATGCCTCGGAACAGCGAGGTCGGTGCGCCGTGGCTCACCGATGCGACTTGACCCGGTTGGGCCTTGCCACAGTTGAAGGCGCCTCCGAGCTCCCACGTCTCGACCCCACCCACGGCTTCCAGAGAGCCCCAGAAATCAGTCGTCGTGGCCTGGTACGCGGCATCGCGCACCTGCCCAGCGAGCTGCCCGTCCTTGATGCGATAGAAGCGCTGCCCGGTGAACTGGAAGTTGAAGCGCTGCATGTCGATGCTCCACGACTTGTCACCGACGACATAGAGCCCGTCGTCCACCCGACTGATCAGGTCTCCGGTGCTGGGTCCGTCCGGACCCGGCGCCGGCTGCAGCGACACGTTGGCCATCCGCTGGATGGGAATGTGGCCGGGGGAGTCGGCGTAGGCGCATCCGTTGGAGCGAGCCTTGCCCTCCCACTGGTTCAGCTCGGGCAGCATCAGGGCCATCGGCCGGTCGAGCTGGTAGCCGACGAACAGGCCGTCGCGGACGATGTCCCACGACTGGGCCGCGACGCCCTCGTCGTCGTAGCCGATGGTAGCCAGGCCGTGCTCGACGGTCCGGTCTCCGGTGATGTGCATCACCGGGGAGCCGTACTCCAGCGAGTCGAGCAGGTCCGGGGTTGCGAAGGAGGTGCCGGCGTAGTTGGCCTCGTAACCCAACGCTCGGTCGAGCTCGGTGGCGTGGCCGATCGACTCGTGGATGGTGAGCCACAGGTTGCTCGGATGGATGACCAGGTCGTAGGTGCCCGCCTCGACGCTGGGCGCCGCAAGCTTCTCCGCCAGGAGATCGGGCACCTGCTCGATCTCGCCGTCCCAGTCGTAGACCCCGCCGTCGGCGACACCGCGCAGGTACTCCCACCCTCGACCGGCGGGGGGAGCGATGCTCGCCATCGAGTCGAACGTGTCAGCCCCCGCACCCATGGCCTCGAAGCCGGGCATCAGGCGCACCCGCTGCTGGCTGGTCGAGGTGCCGGCCAGGTCGGCGTAGTACTTGTTCTCCTGCACCTGCTCGCAGAAGGCCCGGGCGTGGTCGACGGCGACTCCTGCGCGTAGTCGCTCGGTCCAGTCGATCAGGAGCGCCGCCTTGTCACGGACCGGGACGTCGAGAGGGTTGATGTCGTAGGCGCTGATCCAGGAGACCTCGCTGTGCACCGGTTCATCGGCCAGCTCGACAGGAGCGCTGGTCATGGCTGCCGAGACCGCTGCCACGGCCACCGCTGTCTCGGCGACTCGAACTGCCTCTTCAGGCGTCAGCACGACGCCTGAGGCGAAGCCCCACGAGCCGCGGTGGATGACGCGTACTGCGAAACCCACGTCCTCGGTGTTGCTGGCGTTCTGCAAGACGCCGTCGCGCACCGACAGGCTCTGGTAGCGCACTCGCTCGAAGCGGAAGTCGGCGTGACTCACCCCCAGCGCACGGGCACGCGACAGGGCAGCGTCGCCGAGCGAGCGGTAGGGCAGGTCGAGGAACGACGGGTCCAATCCAGGCATGAGGGCGAACCTACCCGTTGGTGTCGGTGGGCTCGGGAAGGTCGAGCAGCACGTTCTCGGTCACCTCGGCCAGTGCCGGGTGGATCCAGTACTGGCCTCGTGCCACGGCGTGGGCCGACTGGCCGAAGCTCATCGCCTGGATGATCGGCTGGATCAGGTTGGAAGCCTGCGGGCCGAGGAAGTGTGCGCCCAGGATGAGCCCGGAAGCCGGGTCGGCGAGCACCTTGGCAAAGCTGCTGGTGTCCTCCATCGCCCAGCCGTACGCCGTGCCGGCGTACTGCTGGCGTGCCACGACGTGCGGAACACCGCGCTTGATCGCTTCTCGTTCCGAGAGGCCGACGCTGGCAACCTGCGGGTTCGAGAACACCGCACTGGGGACCACGTCGTGACGCACCGACACCAGGTCGCGGGGGTGCAGCAGGTTGTGCTGGACCACCCGAGCCTCGTGGTTGGCGACGTGCTTGAGCTGAAAGACATTGGTGACATCGCCGAGCGCCCAGATGCCGTCTGCCGTGGTTCGAAGGTGCTGGTCGGTGACGATACGACCACCGCGGTCCACCTCCACGCCGGCGTGCTCGAGGCCCAGGCCGTCGGTGTTGGGGACCCGTCCGGCCGCGACCAGCACCACGTCGACGTCGAGGGTGCTGCCGTCGGACAGGTGGGCGCGGATCGCGTCACCGATGCCCTCGAGGCGGGAGATCACCGTGGTGAGGCGGACGTCCCAGCGCTGTTGAGCGATGTGCGTGAAGGCCGCCGAGATCTCGTCGTCCTCGGCACGGAGCAGCCCAGCGGAGCGGTTGACGATCGTGACCCGACTACCGAAGGAGCCGAAAACGTGGGCGAACTCGGCGGCGACGAAGCCGCCGCCGATCACCAAGACCCGCTCGGGCAGCTCGTCGATGCGCATCACGGTGTCGCTGGTGTGGACGGTGACGGTGTCGATCCCCTCGATCAAAGGCATCAGGGGACGCGAGCCGGTGGCCACGACCACTCGGTCAGCGGTGATCTGCTGGCCAGTCCCGGTGTCGATGGTGCGGTCGCCGACGAACCGCGCGTGCGCCTCGAAGAGGGTGAGGTTGGGGTTGTCCTCGGCCCGCCAGCGCCGGCCGCCCGCGGAGATCGGATCGATCCTGCCGAAGATGCGGTCGCGGATCTCTGCCCACCGAGCGCGCTCGAAGCGGGTCTCGAGGCCGAGGTCACCTCCGTGGGTCGCCGCGAGCGCGAGATCGGCAGGGTAGACGAACATCTTGGTGGGAATGCACCCGACGTTCAGGCAGGTGCCGCCGAAGACACCTCGCTCCAGGAGCGCCACGCTCTGCTCGGCGAAGCGTGAATCGACGATCGAGTTCCCGGAACCGCTTCCGATGATGGCCAGGTCGTAGTGGGAGCTCACCTGCCCATCGTGCCCGAGCGCCCTAGCAGCTGCGCAATCTCGCCGTCGACCCGCCGCGGGCCTTGCTGAGGACCAGCTGTGTCGGGATCCGGTCTCGCAACTCGGCGACATGGCTGACCAGCCCGACGACGCGCCCGCCGTCGCGCAAGGAGTCGAGCGTGTCCATCACGTCGTCGAGGGTGTCGGCGTCCAGCGAGCCGAAGCCTTCGTCGACGAAGAGGGTGTCGAGCCCAGCCCCACCGCTCTCGCGGGTGACGACGTCGGCGAGACCGAGCGCGAGAGCCAGCGACACCACGAAGGTCTCGCCCCCCGAGAGGGTCGCGGGGTCCCGGGACTCCCCGGACCAGTCGTCACGCACCAAGAGGCTGAGGCCACCACGAGTTTCGCCGGCACCACGGTCGCCGGTGTGCTCGAGCGAGTACCGCTGATCGCTCATCCGGGCGAGCCGCTCGTTGGCCGCGGCAACGACCTGGCTGAGGCGGTAGGCCAGAACGTAGGCGGAGAGGCGCATCCGGAGCCGGTTGTCGGCGGACTTCCCTTCGATGAACCCGGCGAGCCGGGTGGTGAGGTCGAGGTCGTCGCGCAGCGGGCCCCATTCGACTGCCAGCTGCTCGAGGTCGCAGACGAGTCCGACGAGACGATCGTGGCGGGCGGTGGCTACGTGGAGTGCTGCGGCGGCCTCGTCGCGCCGGGTGAGGGCCACGGTGTGGTCGAGCTCTCGCTGGCCGACGGCCGGCGCAGGAGCGGCGGCAAGCTCGTCGGCCCCTGGCTCCGACAGGATCTCGAGCACTGCTGCGCGGCGACGACGATAGTCGTCGACCTGGCGGGACAGCTCCTGCATCGCTGCCGTCGGCAAGGCAGCAAGCGCAGCGGATGCGGCGTCCTCGAAGCCGGCCTCGCGGGCTGCCTCCTGAGCGGCAGCGAGTGCCTTGCGGCGCCAGGCATCGGCGGACTCGGCCTGCTCATACCTGGTGTGGGCGCGACGGCACACTGCCTCGGTATGTTCGTGGTGGGTCAGCAGGGCGGCCAGGTCAGGGTGCTGCGTGCCCGTCAGCAGCTGGTCGACCTGATCCTGGATCGCGGACACCTCGGCGAGGAGTGCGTCGTGCTCGGCCTGCGTGCGAGCTTGGCTGGCGATCAGCTCGGCCACCGATGCTTGCAGACGCTCCTGGTCGCGCTCGGTCTCGCTGAGCTGCTCGAGCAGCGATTCGAGAGCCTCGGACTGAGCAGCGATGCTCCTCCTCTGCTCCTTCGTGACACTCAGGTCGGCGCGCACGTCGGCGGCTGTGGCGTCTCCGACTCGGGCTGCGGCAGCGGCGCGCGTCATGTCGAGCTCGCGGACCTTGGCGTCGAAAGCGTGCTCGATCAGGCTCGCATCATCCGCGCGTGCACGCGCGGACTTCTCCGCCGCTGCATCCGGGGCATCAGGCGCTGCAGCGGCCTTGGCCGGGTGGACGGGCGAGCCGCAGACCGGACAACCACAACCACTTGCCAGGGCACCGGCCAGCTCGGCGGCCATCCCCTCGATACGAGCCTGCTGCAGAACCATCAGGTCTTCGCGCAGGCTGAGGGTCAACTCGCGGGCGTGCAACCACTCTGCGCGCGCAACCAGCAGGTCTCGATCGAGTGCGGCCACCTCAGCGTGAGCAGCCAATCGGTCCAGGAGCGTGGCCTCGGCCTGGGCCAGGGCGGGGAGTCGCTCCCGCGCAGAACGCGCTTCGGTGCCGGCTTCGCGCAGATCGAGCAGTCGCCCTGGGAGTCGTGCCTGATCGGACCGGCACGAAGTGAGCTCGTCAGCAAGCTCGCGCAACCGGGCCACGGCCTTGTCGAGCTCGACCCGGAGGTGCGCCCGGCGCACGAGCTGAGGCAGCGCGGCGCGGACCTCGGCGGCGTCCGTGGCAGCGGAGTGTGCGAACGCGGCCAACAGTGACGGGGGAGGGGGTTCTGTCTTGCCGAGCTGCGCCGCGACCTCGATCAGTGACTCGTCGCGCTGCTGGCGTAGTTCCTCGGCCGCTGCCGAGGCGGTCAGCGCCTGTCGGTGCGCAGGCAGCACGCACTCCGCCCGCCGGGCGCTGTCGAGGCGTCGCTGCGCCTCGGTGTGCTCCTCGGCGGCGGCCGCCAGCAGGCCCTGCTCGGTCCGGGCGGCTACATAGCGGTGCTGCCGCGCGGCGTCCTGCCTGGCCACGTCGAGGTCTTCGCGGGCGGCGGCCTCGAGGTCGATCGTGCGCGATACGTCGTTGCGACGGGTGCCCGCCAGCGCGCGGGCGTCGTCGAGGAGCTCGGCAGCCCAAGGTAGGAGAGCCTGACGGTCTGCGACGGGCCGCAGGTCGTGGACGTCCCAGCCGATGGGCAAGGGAGTGGTGTTGGCCTCGCTGATCCGGTTGACGACCTCGGCCATCCGCTGGTGGGTCGACAGGTCGGACCGCGACAGCTCAAGACGCCGATCGCGCAACCACCGCTCCACCTCGGCGAACCGTCCGGTGCGGAAGAGCTGTTGCAACAGCTGGTGTCGTTCGTCGGACTTAGCCCGGAGGAAACTCTGGAAGCGACCTTGCGGCAGCATCGCGACCTGGGTGAACTGGGCGAGGCTCATCCCGAGGAGCCGGCCCACGAGGTCACCTGTCTCGTCCAGTCGGCTCGACAGAGGGATCCAGGCGCCGTTGCTGTGCTCCGACATCGTCACCGAGGACTGCTGGACGGTCGTCCCCGTACCGCGCCGCTTGGGACGCTCCCACATGGGACTGCGCTCGATCCGGAACCGTCGCTGGGACAGGGTCACCTCGAGCACGACCCGAGGCGTGACCGCGGGCGGCGCCTGGTCGCAGCGCAGCCGCTTCGCAGCGCTGCGATCGCCCGGGACGTCACCGAACAGGGCGAAGCAGACAGCGTCCAGGACGCTGGTCTTGCCGGCTCCGGTGGGGCCCGACAACAGAAAGAGGCCCGCCTCGGAGAGCGCATCGAAATCGATCGCGGTGCGCTCGGCGAACGGCCCGAACGCTTCGATCTCCAGCCGGTGCAGCCTCACGGGGTGCCCAGGGAGAAGAGCTCCTCGGAGAACAGCATGTCGCCACTCTCGCGCCCGGTCTCATCGGTGTCGCAACAGGCGTCCACGGCCTCGTCCAGCAGCTGCGCCTCGGCAACCGATGGGGGCTGACCGCGCAAGTCAGTCACGAACTCGCGGGCGATGTCGTGGTCGCGGCGTGCGTGGGTCGCGACCGTCCCGGTCGCGCCGAAGACGCCGAACCCCGCGCGGGTCGAGGCGAAGGACAGCACCAGCGTGTGCGGGAACCGGCGCCGCAGCTGCTCCATCGCGCCAGTGGGGCGAACGGTGTCGGTGAGGGTCGCCTCCACCCAGGCGCTCTCGTGCGCGGTGAGCGAAGGATCGGTGAGGAGGGTCTCGAGCGTCCCGTGCAGTCGGGCAAGTGGGCGCGGGACCGGGGCCGGGAGGAACTGCGCGTCGAGGGCGGCTCCCCGGTCGCCGAGGGCGCCGAGGGCGCCGAGGTCGATGATCCAAGACCCCTTGCGGTGGGCGGCCTCGGAGAACGAGTAGGCCAGCGGCGAGCCGCTGTAGCGCAGGTGGTCGTCGAGCACGTGGGACCCGTGCAGGTGGCCCAGCGCGGCGTAGTCGATGCCGTCGAAGAGTGCGGTGGGGACCCTCGAGACTCCGCCGACGGTGATGTCGCGCTCGGAGTCGCTCGGGGCCGCACCGGCGACGAACGCGTGGGCCATCACCACCGAACGGACCCCGGGTCGTGTGGCCAGGTCGGCGCGGACGCGACGCATCGCCTCGTTCAGCGCCGTCTGGTGGTCGCGTCGCTCGAGCTGCCAGGGCTCAGCGACGGCGTGCGGGTCGAGATAGGGGATGCCGTGCACGGCGACAGTGCCGTGCGCGTCATCGAGGAGCAGGGGGGTGCCGACGCGCGCAGCATCGGTGCGCAGGTGGATCCCGGAGGCGTCGATGAGTCGCGCGGAGAAACCGAGCCGCTGGGCGGAGTCGTGGTTGCCGCTGGTGAGCACGACGCGGGCTCGCGAGCTGGCCAGGCGCACGAGCGTCTCGTCAGCCAGTCGCACGGCATCTACCGGCGGCAACGCTCGGTCGTAGATGTCACCGGACACCACCACCAGGTCGATCGCCTCGTGCTCGACGGTCTCGAGCAGGTGATCGACGAAGGCGGCCTGGGAGCTGAGCATGTCCACCCGGTGGAACGACCGGCCCAGGTGCCAGTCAGAGGTGTGGAGGATGCGCACCTCAGGAACGCTAGAGGCGGCCGCCGACAGTCCGGTGGACCCACGCCGGGCCGCAGGCTGGGGCCTGCTTCGGGGCCTGGTTCGGGGCCTGATGTGGAATCGGGGTCGGGGCTGGCCTCAGGTGTAACGCACGGTCCGGCCCGGACCCGTGAAGCCGTGCAGGACCAAGCCTCCCTCCCGAGCTAGGGACACCGCCAGGCTGGTCGGCGCACCCACGGCGACCAGGCTGCCGATCCCAGCGGCAAGGGCTTTCTGCACCAGCTCGTATCCCACGCGCCCACTGACGACGAGGCAGGCCTCGGCCGGCGAGCTTCCGCTCAGCACCCGCGAGCCGGTGACCTTGTCCACCGTGTTGTGCCGTCCGACGTCCTCGCGCACCACGAGCACCTCGCCGTCGGCGGTGACGAGGGCGGAGGCGTGAACCCCTCCGGTGCGGTCGAAGAGCTGCTGACGCCCGCGTAGCGCGTCGGGCAGGCCTCTGATCACGTCGGCGTCGGGAAGGGCACCGGGCCAGGTCGACACCCGCTGCAGGGCCTCATGGATGCTGTCGCTGCCGCAGACACCGCAGGCCGACGAGCCGGCCGAGAGCGCCTCCTGCTGGTGCGGCATCCGCGGTGGGGGAGCGGCCAGCGTCACCGTGACGACGTTGAAGTCCTGCTCGGGCCGCAACGCGGCATCGGTGCAGTACGCGACGCCGAGGATGCCCTCGTGCGCGGGCGCCAGCCCTTCGTGCACGACCCATCCAGCGGCCAGCTCGAAGTCGTGCCCCGGCGTACGCATGGTCACCCAGACGCGGCGGGCTGCGGCGCCGGGCCACTCCACCCGCAGCTCCAGCGGTTCCTCGGTGATCAACCGGTCATCGCGCGCCCGTGACGCGGCCTCGCCGGCGCGGAGCTCGGTGACGCGGGTTCGTACCGTCGGACCGGGCCGACGTGAGCGAGGCTGCATGACTCAGCCCTTCGGGAACGTCGCGCGCACGGCGAGGTGGCGCTCGAGGTCATCGAGCTGGTCGGCGACCCGGCGCTGCATGGCACCGGGCAGGACCGTCTCGTCCAGCAAGGGCCGCAGCAGCTCAAGCGTTCCGGCGTCCACGTGGCTCCGCGGGAAGAACGCCTCGGCCACGACCGCTTGGACCCATCCGCTGTGGACCTCGGCGATGGCCGGGAGGTCGGCTACGTAGCGCTGCACATAGTCGGCCGTCACCGCTCGCTGTCCGCTGCGCCACATGCCGCGCCCGGCGGCCTCGAGCTCGTAGTTCGAGACGTTGACCTCGCCGGTGAATCGCGCCCAGGCGAACGCCTTCGCGTCGGAGGTGGGCAGCGAGGCCACCGCCCGGCTGTGCATCACCTTGGTGAAGGCAGTCGTCTGGTCTGCGAGAGCCGCATCGAGCGTCGCGACGTCGGTGCCTCCGGAGACGGCAAGCTGGGTCAGCAACCGCCAGCGCAGGTCGACGTCCAGATCGATGCCGTTCGGGATCGCGCGTCCCGCGAGCCAGGACTGCAGTGTGTCGTGGTCATCGGTGGTGCTCACCACCCAGCGGAACGCCGAGAGCTGGAGCTCCGAGCCGTCCTCGCACTCCTGCAGTCGCTGTCGGGCCGCCGCGGCGATGCGGTCCAAGGACCCGGCAGACGCAGCGGGCACCACGTCCCCGAGCACCCAGGGCTTGGTCTGACGGTGGGTGTCCAAGGTGTCCTCGATCGGCAACCGCGCCTGCAACAGGTCGACGATGTCGTCCGGATCGATCCGGGCCACGGAGAAGCCGCTCCTGACGTTGTTCCAGATCGCTGCCAGCACCTGGGAGTCGGTGACTTGGGGGAGAACGGCCGGCAGTTCCCTCATCGTTGCCGCGTCGGGCACGTAGACCCCCCAGCTCTGCTCGTGCGGGTCGATCACCAGCGCAGAGGCAGCGTCACCGACTTCGCTGGGAAGCGAGGTCACCGGCCCCGTGATGGCGAGCTCCACCTCGCTGGCCCCCGGCAGCTGGAGCAGACGGAGTCGGTGGAACCGGTCGGCGGGGTGGGACTGCGGTGGCGTGCGGAGCAGGACGTGGCGCTCCCGGTCGATGCTCAGCACGTCGACGCCGGCGGTCCGCAGCCACTGGTCGATCACCCCGGACAGGTCCCCGGCGCCGGATCGCTCCCAGCTGCCGAAGAGGTCGTGCATCGTCGCGTTGCCGAAGCGGTGCCGGGTGAAGTGGTCGATGGCTCCGTCGAAGAAGATGTCGTCGCCCAGGCTGGCCGCGAGCTGCTTGAGGATGCTGGATCCCTTCGAGTACGAGATCCCGTCGAAGTTCTGCAGGGCCACCAGTGCGTCGGCAGCCCCGTTGCCGGCGACCGGATGGGTGCTGGGCCGCTGGTCGGCTCCCAGTCCCCACTGTCGGCGTGACCAGGCGACGTGCGCCCAGGCGTCGCCGTACTGCGTGACGTCGGCCGTGACCCGGTTGCCCATGTACTCAGCGAAGGACTCGTTGAGCCACAGGTCGTCCCACCAGGCGGGGGTGACGATGTTGCCGAACCACTGGTGGGCCATCTCGTGCGCGACGGTCGTCGCTCGCTGGATGCGTTGGCCGCGGGTGACCCGGGTGTCGAAGACGAGGGTGTCGCGGAAGGTCACGCAGCCTGGGTTCTCCATCGCGCCCGCGTTGAACTCCGGCACGAACGCCTGGTGGTAGTCACCGAACGGGTAGCGAATACCGAAGAGGCGATGGAACTCGTCGAAGCACTGGCCCGTCATCGTGAGCAGCTCCTCGGCGTCTGCTTCCAGAGCGCCCGCGAGGCTGGCCCTGCTGCTGAGCCCGAGCGGGATCCCGTCGTGCTCGGAGCGGATCAGGTGATAAGGACCGGCGACGAGGGTCACGAAGTACGTCGAGAGCGGCTGGGTCGGTCCGATCTCCCACTCGCCGGGTCGATCTTGGCGCGCCGGCGCATTCCCGATGACCGTCCACTCCTCGGGCGCACGCACCTCGAAGGTGTACGGCGCCTTGAGATCGGGCTGGTCAAAGCAGGCGAAGATCGTGGGGGCTGCGTCCATGAAGCTCATGCCATAGACGTAGGACTGGTTGTCGACCGGGTCGAGGTAGCGGTGCAGCCCTTCACCGTCGTTGCGGAACGGCATCACCGCGTCGACCTCGAGGACGTTGGTGCCAACTACGGTCTCCAGGGGGAAGCGCCCGCGGTCGAGCAGCCCGACGTCGAGGGAGTCGTCGTTGAACCTCACCGAGCGCAAGTGCGTCGGCTTCAGGTCGACGAAGGTCGCCCCGCCGGCGCTCTCGAAGGTCACCGTGGTGACCGAGGTGAAGGTGGCGTCATCTGCGGCGAGGTCGAGGCGGACGGCGTACGACGTCACGTCGAGGAGTTCGAAGCGCGCACGCGCCTCGGTCTGGCGCAGGCTTCGAGAGGCACTCACCCGACCACCCTACGCAGTCCTCGACCGAGCCTGACGACGTCCTGCGACGTCCTGCGACGTCCGGCGACGGTTGCTGCTGGGCCGACGCTCCTCGTTGGCGGTGCGGCTCGGGACTCGGTCCCCGCCGCCGGGGTGAGCGACAGCGAGAGTGGCCGTCACTCAGAGCCGGATCAGCATCTTGCCCGTGTTGGCGCCGGTGCCCAGCCCGAGGAATGCATCGACGGCCTGGTCGAGGCCGTCGGCGAACGTCTCGCGCGAGGTGATCTCGCCAGCAGCCAACCACGGACCGACGGTCCGGTAGAACTCGGCGGCGAGGGCGCCGTGGTCGGAGACGATGAAGCCACGCAGGGTGAGACGCTTGGAGATCGCCATCATCAGGTTGCGCGGACCCGGCTGGGCCTCGGTGGAGTCGTAGGAGGAGATCGAGCCGCACAGTGCGAGGCGCCCGAAGTCGGCCATGTGGAAGATCGCGGCCTCGAGGTGATCACCGCCGACGTTGTCGAAGTAGACGTCGACCGGTGCATGTGCGCCAAGCTGCTTGACCACGGGCTCGGAGCGGTAGTTGAAAGCGGCGTCGAAGCCGAGGTCGTCGGTCAGCCAGGAGACTTTGTCGTCGGTGCCCGCGGAACCGACGACGTTGGTCGCGCCGAGCTTGCGAGCGATCTGTCCGGCCATGGACCCGACGGCTCCGGCTGCTCCGGAGATGAACACGGTCTCGCCCTCCTGGAGGTCGGCAACGGCCTTGAGGCCGACGTAGGCGGTCAAGCCGGGCATTCCGAGCGCGCCCAGGAACGAAGAGGCTGGGGCCACCGAGGTGTCGACGGCG
>JBAVCA010000308.1:0-4406 GCA_049586475.1 Nocardioides sp. | reverse complement strand
GACGCAGCTGCGCGTCGCGTCCCACAAACGGCGCCTCCAGCCCGTCAACGCGCTGGGCACCCCCCACCGCCGCCACGACCGCGTCCGCGCGGAAGAGCCGGGCGGGCTCCGCCTTGCCTTTCAACAGGTGCTCCCCGGTGTCCGAGAACGCGATCGCCGCTGCGGTCAGCCCCCGCGTCTCCTGGTCGACGAACACCGACCCCGGCGACGCTGCGGTCTGCACCCGCGCTGCGGTGTTGACCGCATCACCGGCGACCATTCCCTCATTGGTCGCACCCAAGGTCACTGCCACCGACCCCGTGGTGATTCCTACCCTGAGGGCCAGCTCGGGCGCGGCCACCCGCGCCCCCAAGGCCGCGACCTCCACCACCAGGTCCAGACCGGCGCGCACCGCGCGCTCTGCGTCGTCCTCGTGGGAGAGCGGGACGCCCCACACCGCCATCACCGCGTCACCGATGAACTTCTCGATCGTCCCGCCGTACCGACCCACGATCGTTCGAGCCACTGCGAAGTACTCGCTCAGCAGCTCCCGCACCTCCTCGGGATCCCGGCTCTCCGAGAGCGTCGTGAACGACACCAGGTCACCGAAGAGGACCGTGGTCGTGCGCCGCTCGGACACCGGCCGCCCGGCCATGGTGCCGTTCGCCCCCGAGACCCCCTGGGCTGCGGGGACCGAGAAGGCGGAGGTGGCGGTGCCACACTCCATGCAGAACTTCGCCGTCGGTGGGAGCGGCTGGCCGCAGCCCGAGCACGAGCCAGCCAGACCGGCGCCGCACTCGAGACAGAACTTCGCGCCGTCAGGGTTGTCGTGTCGACAAGTGCCGCACCGCTGAACCACGAGACCTCCGAGCGCCGGATGGATGCACAGTGGATATGCACGGGAGACCCTTCAGGTCCCTCGGCGGAACTGTACTGCGTGGGCAGACCCGGAAGGTAGCGAATTCAACCCTTCACGCCTACACCTCGAGCACCATGCCTTCTGTCGCGGCCACCACCTCGAGGTCGTCGCCGGCCAGTCGACGCGCGTCACTCAGCAGTGCGTCGATCTCGTCATCGGTGCGCGAAGGCGCGTGGTGGAACAAGACCAGCTTGACCACCCCGGCCTCCCTGGCGAGCTCCACGCAGTACTCGACGCTCGCGTGGCCGAGGAAGCCGACCTCGGGGAACTGCGAGGCCAGGTGCTGGGCATCGTGAATCAGGACATCGGCCCCACGAGCCAGGAGCAGAGCGGCCTCGTGCCGCTCCCCCAGTCCGTCGGGACCGGGACCTACCGAGGTCGGGCTGTGGTCCGAGAGATAGGCCAAGGTCGCGCCGTCCCGAGAAACGCGGTAGCCGAAGGTGCGACCACCCTTGTGGGGGATCTCCTGGGCCAGCACGTCGTACCCCTCGACCCGGTGCTCCCCTGTGTCGATGCCGGTGAAGGTCCAACCCTCTCCCAGCTGCCTCGGAACGATCGGGAAGTGTGGCGGGGAGAAAGCTCTGGACAGCAGCTCCTCGGCGGAACCGTCCTGGGCCGGCATCAATACCTCGACCCTGCTGCCCGGCATACCACCGCCGCCGAAGAAAGGCATCCCGTGCGTGTGGTCCCAGTGCAGGTGACCCACCAGCACCGAGCCTGCGAACGGCGTCCCGTTGAGCAGCGGCGTGACCGCGATCATTCCCGTGCCGGCGTCGAGCAGGAGATGCGGCACCTCGTCGCCCCGGCTCAAGGCCACGCAGGAGGTCTGGCCGCCGTAGCGCAGGAAGTCGCGGCCAGGAGCAGGGGTCGAACCACGCACCCCGCAGAAGGTGATCTTCACCGCTGGGCGATGGGTGGTGAGGCGACCTCTCGGTCGGGGGCCCGACGGATCACGATGGTCCTTTCGCGGTCGTCACATCTAGCCGCCCATGCGGAGAGGAGGAAGGCGTGGACGCAGGCTAGACCAGCGCGCGAGCCTTGGCGAGCAAGACGCACTGGATCACCGGTCCGTCAGCCACTCGGCCTTCGAGCACGGCGTCGTAGAGCTCGGAGAACGGCACCCATCGCGACGTCATGTCGGCCTCCTCGTGGTGGAGCTCGAAGTCGCCGCGATCGGCGACGCTCAGGCCCCGAGCCAGGTAGAGGTGGTGTATCTCCTGGCTGATGCCTGGTGAGGCGTAGGACGAGGCCAGGTGCGTCCAGTCGGTGGCCTGCAGCTGTGCTTCCTCGCGCAGCTCTCGCTGGGCGACCTGCAGCGGGTCCTCCTCGGGCTCGCCGTCGCACAACCCGGCGGGGATCTCGACGAAGCGGCGCCCGACCGGATGGCGGTACTGGTGCAGCACGAAGACCCGTTCGTCCTCGTCGACGGCGAGGACCACTGCCGCACCCGGGTGCTCCAGGGTCAGCCGACGGGCGATCGCGCCGTCCGGGGTCTGCACCTGATCAGCGCGCAGCGACACGACCCAGTCGTCGCGGTGCAGATAGGTGGACCCCACGACCGGCCACTGCTCCGGGATGTCACGGAGAGGAGCGTCAGGGGCGTCGACCATGGCGCGAACCTACCGGTCACCGATCCGCACCCAGGTCGACGCCGTCGTGGACGCATCACCCAGGGGACGCCACTCCGTGCCTGTGTGCTCGCGGCTGGGCTAGTCGTTGGGCAGGCCGATGGTGTCCTGCAGGGCGTCCTCGGGGTCGGTCGGCACAGTCCCGGCCACCGTCTCGAGGGGGCCCAGACGGCGCCCACAGTCGGCCTCCCGCCGTGCGTCGCACGGCTGGAAACGGGTGACACCACCGAAGTTGCCGGTCCAGATCGTTCCACCGGGGCCGATGGTGGTGGCGGCGTAGAAGCTGTTGCTCATCGGGAACGCGGTGGTCTCCACAGTGAGCTCGACGTCACCGCTGTCCCAGTCGAGGCCCTCCAGGGTCCAGACACCGTCGCGCGACCCGATCCCGTAGATCAGCCCAGTCGCAGAGCTCATCGTCGGGATGCCATTGGGGATGGCGATGCTCGGGTTGGCCCAGGCCACGTCGCAGGTGTTCGTCCTCGGGTCCCAGTCGAACCGCTCGATCCCGCGCGGCTCGTTCCCTGGCAGACCGGAGAGCAGCTGGGAGTACGGCGCCAGCTGCGGCGGAAGCTGACCCAGCACGGGGTCGGCGTTCATCAGGTTGTTGACCACCACGGCGCTGTCACCGCGGACCAGCACCGATTGCTCGGAGAGCGACTGCTCGGCGGACTCGTCGCCGAAGGTCACCGGGATCTCGCAGGCGATCCGACGATCGGCTCCGGGGTGGACCGGCTTCCAGTCGGCGGGGATCCGGTCGCGCCACATCAAGACCAGGTGCATGAGGTCCTGTCCGTCGGTGATGACCACGAATCGGTCGTCGCGAGGCGCGGTGCCCATCAGGGTCGGCGTCGAGCCGGACCCAGCGCCGAGGCGACCGCCACCGGAGCCGCCGGCCCCCTCGTAGACCGAACGCCAGCGTGACGACAACCGCTTGCCGTTCCAGTCCAGGCGATACATCGCGTGGCTGGTGACGACATAGACACCGCCGTTCTCGTCGGCAGCGATCGAGTTCGAGACGGTCTCGCTCTCGCCGTCGCGTCCACCGGCGCAGTCCTTGCCATTGATGGAGAACGTGCGCAGGTGCTTGTTGTTCATCCGGTTCGGCTGCCGGGGCACCACCCCGACCACACCGTTCTCCGTGGCGAAGGCAAGGTAGCCGTCGTAGGTCATCGTGATGCCGACGAGCTGATCGTCTCCGCACAAGGCACGCGCGGGTAGGTCGAACCGGTGCAGCAGCGCGATGCTCGACAGCCGCCGTCCCGGCACCGCGTCACCGTAGACCTCCAGAGAGGTCGCCTGACCGACGTGAAGTCGATTGTCGGCGTCGACGAGGTTGTAGGCCCCGGAGACGGAGTTCGCCCCAGGCCCAGCACCCTCTTCCAGCTGCGGGATGTACTTGTCGATGACGGTGACTGTCTCGGGGTCGATCTTGAGGATCTCCCCGGTGACCCCCACCGTCGAGGCCCACGCGACTCTTCCGCCGCCGGGGTACTTCGGCGAGAACGACAGCACGACTGGTGCGGAGGCGAACCCGTCATGGTCGACGTTGATCCGACGAGCGGGCCCGGTGGGCCCGGGGAACGGGGAGGACGCCTGGGCGTAGGAGCTCCGGTGGTTGCTGGCCCACGGCGACGCCGCCAGGTGCCGGTTGCAGCGAGGCTCCGCCCCGTCCGTGCGAGGGACCCGGCAGGCCGCCCGGCCGGGTCTGGACGACGCTGCTGGCGGCGAGACGCTGACCGACCCCGCTGAGTTCTGGATCGGCCCCGTAGCCCGGTACGAAGGGCCCAGCGCTTGAGCCGAGGGAGCCAGGGCCAGCAACGCGGCAAGAACGGGGAGCAGGACTCGCGTCAGCACGTCGAATTCCTTCAGGTAGGTCTGGA
>JBAVCA010000307.1:0-4084 GCA_049586475.1 Nocardioides sp. | reverse complement strand
TCCTTCACCGAGGCGATCGAGCGGCTGGCCGACAAGACCGGCATCACCTTGCGACGCGAGGAGGGCGACGACCGCGACGATCGGCCCAAGGGACCGCCCCGCCAACGACTCGTCGAGGCGAACCGTGCGGCGCAGGAGTTCTACGCCGAGCAGCTCAGCGGTCCGGACGCCGGCCCGGGGCGCGCCTTCCTCAGCGAGCGTGGCTTCGATCGCACCGCCGCCGAGATGTTCGGCATGGGCTGGGCGCCTCGAGATGGCGAAGCCCTGCTGCGCCACTTGCGGGGACGGGGCTTCAGCGTGGACGAAGCCGTCGGGGCCGGCGTCGTCAAGGTCGGCCGCTCGGCCTACGACGCGTTCCGGGGGCGGCTGCTCTGGCCGATCCGCGACCCCAGTGGCGCGACGATCGGTTTCGGGGCGAGACGGATCCTCGACGACGACAAGATCGAGGCCAAGTACCTCAACACCCCCGAGACCACGCTCTACAAGAAGAGCCAGGTCCTGTATGGCATCGACCTGGCCCGCAAAGACATCGCCAAGACCTCCCAGGCCGTGGTGGTGGAGGGCTACACCGACGTCATGGCCTGCCATCTCGCCGGCGTCACGACCGCCGTCGCGTCGTGCGGCACGGCCTTCGGCGAGGACCACACCCGCGTGCTGCGGCGATTCCTGCACGACCACGAGGAATTCCGGGGAGAAGTGATCTTCACCTTCGACGGCGATGCCGCCGGGCAGAACGCCGCGCTGAAGACCTTTCAGGGGGACGAGCGCTTCGTTGCGCAGACCTACGTGGCGATCGAGCCCGACGGCCTCGATCCCTGCGAGGTGCGGATCAAGAAGGGCGACGCTGCGGTTCGCGACCTCGTGGCTCGTCGAGTTCCGCTCTACCGCTTCGTCCTCGGCAACGTCGTTGCCCAGTTCGACCTCGACCGGGCCGATGGGCGGGTGGCGGCAGTGCGCGAGGCAGCAAAGCTGGTCACCAGCAGCCGGGACTCCTCGGTCGCCAACTCTTCCTACGCCCGCGACATCGCCGCGCTGACCGGCATGGACCCGGTCGACGTCCAGGCAGAGGTACGCCGTGCTGCTGGACGCAGCGGCGGCGCGGCGGCGTCCAGCACCAGGCCCACCGCGGCCACCGAAGGCCGCCCGCGCAGCGCAACCCCCGACTTGCGTGACCCGCGCTTCTCGATCGAACGCGAGACCCTCAAGCTGGTGATCCAGGCACCGATGGCGATCGGACGCACCACGGCCGACATCGGCGCCAACGACTTCACCCATCCGGTCTTCCGCGGCGTGTGGGAGCTCGTCGCTGCTGCTGGAGGAACCGTCGCCGGGGCTGATGATGCCGGCTGGGCCGCGCGGCTGCGGGACGCCGCCGAGGACCCTGCGGTGTCGTCCGCCATCACGGCACTCGCGGTCGAGCCGCTGATGAAGACTCCCGACGCCATCTATGTCGGCAGCTACGTCTTCAAGCTTCTCGAGCTCACCGCCCAGCGTCGGATCGCTGATCTCAAGTCCAGGCTGCAGCGCACCAATCCGGTCGACCAAGCGGGCGATTACAACCGAATGTTCGGCGAGCTCGCTGCGCTCGAGCAGCACCGCCGCACGTTGCGGGACCACATCGCGGGGACCACGTGAGGTGGCGGGAGAAGTCCCCGCGCCTGCCCGTAGCGCCGGGGGAGCGGTTGCTCGCCTGGGCCACGACCACAGAGGACGCCGTGATCGGCGGCACGCGAGATGCGCTCTACCTCGGCGATGCTGAGCGGATCCCGTGGGAAGGCATCGAGGCCGCTGACTGGGACAACGAGACCTCCGTGCTGGTCGTCAGCGAGGTCGGCAGCTGGGGCAAGCCACGACCGGAGCACCACCTCACAATCTCGGAGCCGGGGCGTCTGCTGGAGCTGGTGCGTGAGCGGGTGACGGCGAGCGTGGTGTTGCAGCGCCACGTCGCGATCGAGGGTCAACGGGGCGTCAGAGTGATCGCGCGGCGCGCTCCGGGGGTAGCCTCGGACATCTCGTGGGTTTACGAGTACGACGAGGGGATCAACCCCGAGGACCACGTCGTGCGGCTTGCCGCAGCTCAGGCGCTGGCCGGTGCGCGCGTCGATCTGGGTCTGACGTAGGGCTCGATTTCAGCCCAGGTTCGACCCTTGCTAACGTATCCACGCACGATCCCCTGTAGCTCAGTTGGCAGAGCGCTTGACTGTTAATCAGGATGTCGCTGGTTCGAGTCCAGCCGGGGGAGCCCATGCGACGGCCCGGCCCTGAGATCACGTCTCGAGGGCCGGGCCGTTGCTATTCTCGGGACCGGTCCGCACACCGTCGGGCCATTGGCTGTGCCGACGACGAGGATCCTGCATGCCCGACGAGCGCGCCTGGGGCTCTGCCGAGGTCGAGCCACGTCCGGTGGGCCACCGCCGGGCCGTGCGGTCCTCGCGGGTCCCGAGCCTCCGCTCGCCCAGCCGCCGAGGCGGAGAGCGAGCCTGGCGGAACTCGCGACGCACGCGCGGTCTGCTCGGCACCGTCGCGATGGTGGTGCTGGCCGCAGTCATCCCCGGGATCGGTTATCTCTACGCAGGCCGACGGTGGCTCGGGGTCGTGGTGGTCGGGCTGTGGGCCGGCGTCCTTGGAAGTGTCATCTGGTACTTCGGACGCGACCTCAAGCAGCAGCTGACCGATCTCGCCTTCGACACCACCGGATTGAAGGTGATGGCGGTCCTCCTTGCGCTGGCCCTGCTCACCTGGGCATTCGTCGTCTTCACCTCTTACCGGCTGGTCCGTCCGCGCACCCGCCCACGCTGGCACACCGCCGCCGGCTACCTGACCGTGGTCCTGGTGCTGCTCGTCGGCTCAGCGCCGGTGGTGCGAGCAGCGCAGTACGCGCTGGTGCAGGCCGACCTGATCGAGACGGTGCTGCCGGCCAACCCCCGCAGCGCGACCACCCCGACCGACGCCACCGTCGAGGACCCCTGGGCCGGGCAGGACCGGGTGAACGTGCTCCTCCTCGGCGGCGACGGAGGAGTGGGGCGCACGGGAGTGCGTACCGACACGGTGATCCTGGTGAGCATCGACACGGCGTCCGGGGCAACGGTGATGTTCAGCCTGCCTCGCAACATGATGTATGCCGAGTTCCCCACCGACAGCGCCCTGTACGAGCTGTACCCGGACGGTTTCCAGACGAATCAAGGTGACCCCGGCTTCGACATGCTCAACGCGATCTACGGTCAGGTGCCACTGCTCCACCCGGGCGCCCTGGGGGAGAGCGACAACGAGGGGGCCGACGCCGTCAAGCTGGCTGTCTCCGGGAGCCTGGGGGTACCGGTCGACTACTACGTGCTGGTGAACCTCGAGGGCTTCAAGACGGTCGTCGACGCGATCGGTGGCATCACCGTCAATATCAACGAGCCGGTCGCCATCAACGGCAATACCGACGCGGGCATCCCACCCACCGGTTACCTTCAGCCCGGGCCGGACCAGCTGCTCGACGGCTTCGACGCACTGTGGTTTGCTCGCGGCCGCTACGGCTCGGACGACTACGCGCGGATGGACCGGCAGCGGTGCGCCGTCGACGCGCTGATCGAGGCCGCTGACCCGATGACGCTGTTGCGGAAGTACACCGACCTGGCCGCGGCCAGCAAGGACATCATCAGCACGGACGTGCCCCGGTCCTTGGGCTCCCCGCTGGTCCAGCTCTTGCTGAAGGTCAAGGACGCCAAGGTGCGCTCGGTCGTGTTCCGCGCCTCGGAGAAGTTTTTCTCGGGCGATCCCGACTACGCCTACGTGCAGGAGACGGTCGACAAGGCGCTCTACCCTCCGAAGAGGAAGGCCAAGCGCAAGGCCGAGCGGCCCGAGGCCGTGGAAAATCCCGTCGACGCATGCGCCTACACCGCCGACCTGCCAGTCGAGGACCCGGCCGAAGTGCCCGCCGAAGAGCCCGCCGAAGAGCCCGCCGAAGAGCTTGGCGACGAGGGCGTGCTTGTCGGCACCCTCAGCGACGACTGAGCTCTTGCCGAGACGGGCACTAACTCGCGCTAAAGGCCTGGGGGCCTCACTCACGCGATAGCGGAAGTGCGGGAAGCGGGAGTGG
>JBAVCA010000306.1:0-3439 GCA_049586475.1 Nocardioides sp. | reverse complement strand
GCTGCACCGCGCCGCGGGCTGGGGACCGGTGCCGATCTCCGGGATGCCGGTAGCGCTCACGCCGGCGGAGCGGACGGCGTACGAGTCCGAGTGGGGCGAGTTCTGCCAGGAGATGGACCTCGCTCGTCGGGGCCGCAACACCGCGAAGGGCCGCGCCGCGCTACTGCGCTTCCGCCAGAAGGCCGGCCTGATCCGGGTCGACTCGACGGTCGCCTGGATCTCTCAGCAGATCGAGGCCGAGCGGCAGGTGGCATGCTCGGTCGAGTTCGTCGCTACCGCCGCCGACCCCATCGCTGAGCGGCTGCGTGACTCCGGGATCGAGGTCGCCACCATCTACGGTCGCGACCGTTTCGACCCGGAGGCCGAGCGGCTGCGATTCCAGACCGGGCAGGCAAAGGTGTGCGTCTTCACCACGGTCGCCTCGATCAGCCTGCACGCCGGTGAGACCCTGGCCGAGGGCCGCCGGGCGAGCTCGGAGCCGCGGGTGGGCGTCTTTCATCAAGCCCGCTTCTCGGGCATCGCCGCACGGCAGGTGACGGGCCGCACCCACCGTGACCACCAGGTCTCGCCGTGGCACATCGCCTACGCCGAGGGGACGGTCGAGGAGCAGGTCGGCAAGGTGATGGTGGAGCGCATCGCCGCTGCCTCCGACACGGTGGGAGGCGACACCACCGGCCTGAGCACCCTCGCCCAGATCCTCGGTGCCGACTGGCTGCCACCGGCGACGCTGACCCAGGACGGCGTCTGACGGTTCGGCCGGCGCAGGACACCCTGTGGAGCGCCCACGCAGCAGGGCGCGTAGATCCACCGCGCTCGCGAGTCAGAGGTGGTGTCAACCTGCCGCCGGGTGCTGCGACGAAAGGAATACCCTGGGCGGGTCAGGTCCCATCATCACTTCGAGGTTGGCCGCCATGGTGCGAACCGCTCCCCGCAAGGTCGTGCTGCACGGCCATGAGCTCTCCTACGTGGAGAACGGCTCCGGCCCGGTCGTGCTGTTCATCCACGGGATCCTCGGGTCCCAGCAGCAGTGGGCCCGCCTGGTCGACAGGATCGATGACGACCATCGCGTCATCGTGCCCGATCTGTTCGGTCACGGTGAGTCAGCCAAGCCACTCGGGGACTATTCCCTCAGCGCGCACGCCGCGACCATGCGCGACCTCCTCGATCATCTCGGAATCGAGCGGGTCACGCTCGTCGGGCACTCACTCGGCGGCGGGATCGCCATGCAGTTCTTCTACCTGTTCCCCGAGCGGGTCGAGCGCCTCGTCCTGGTCTCGAGTGGTGGCCTAGGGCGCGAGGTGAACCTCGTGCTGCGCTCCGCAACCCTTCCCGGCGCTGCGCAGGTGCTCGGTGTGCTTGCCTCCGCACCCGTCATCTCAGGGGTGGAGGCCGTCGGGCGTGGAGCCTCGAAGATCGGATGGCGACCCGGTTCGGACCTCGGTGCGATCTGGCAAGGTTTCAGCTCGCTCGGCGACCGCGAGAGTCGAACGGCCTTCCTCGCCACCACGAAGGCGGTCATCGACTTCGGCGGGCAGAGCATCAGCGCCCACGACCACCTCGAGGGCGCACTGCCTGTCCCTACCCTGATCGTGTGGGGCTCGAAGGATCGGATGATCCCAGTGGCACACGCGCACGAGGTGCGGCGCGCACTCCCCGGATGCCTACTGGAGATCTTCGAAGGCGCAGGTCACTTTCCGCACCTCGACGACCCAGATCGCTTCGCGCGGGTCCTTCGCGAGTTCATCGCGACCGGGCCCGCAGATGAGCAGCCGACGTCGGGCCGGGACTGAGCCAACCGGGCAGCGTCAGTCCGCGTCGACGTCCTCGCGACGCAACCCGGTCTCGTCGATCGGGAAGCGCAGCTCCTTCTGGCGCTCGATCGCAGCACCGACGAGCCCCTTGAAGAGCGGGTGCGGCCGAGTGGGGCGCGAGCGGTACTCCGGGTGCGCCTGCGTCGAGACGTAGTAGGGGTGCACCTCAAGCGGCAGCTCGACGAACTCGACCAGTCCGAGATCCGGATTGGTCCCAGAGAACACCAGGCCCGCCTCAACGAGCTGCTCGCGGTAGGAGTTGTTCACCTCGTAGCGATGCCGGTGGCGCTCCTCGATCCGCGCCTCGCCGTACTGCTCGCGCACGACGCTGCCCTCGACGAGGTCAGCCGGGTAGAGGCCCAAGCGCATCGTGCCACCGAGATCACCCGCGCCTTCCACATAGTCCTTCTGCTCCTCCATCGTCACGATGACCGGCTCGGCGCAGTCCGGGTCGAACTCCGTCGAGGCAGCCTGGGTCAGGCCCGCGACCGAGCGGGCGTACTCGATCACCATGCATTGCAGCCCGAGGCACAAGCCCAGGGTCGGGATCTGGTGGGTGCGCGCGTAGGTGAGCGCGCCGAGCTTGCCCTCGATGCCTCGGATACCGAAGCCACCAGGCACGCAGATGCCGTCGACGTCGCCGAGGTGGCGCGCCGCGCCGGCCGTGGTCTCGCACTCGTCGGACGGCACCCAGCGCAGGTGCACCTTGGCCTCGTGGGCAAACCCACCGGCCCGGAGCGCCTCGCCCACCGACAGGTAGGCATCCGGGAGGTCGACGTACTTACCGACCAGCGCGATCGTGACCTCTTCCTTGGGGTGGTGGACCCGGCGCAGCAGGTCGTCCCACACCGTCCAGTCGACGTCACGGAACGGGAGGTCGAGACGGCGTACCACGAAGGCATCCAGGCCCTCGCGGTGCAGCACCTTCGGGATCTCGTAGATCGACGACGCGTCTGCGGCGCACACGACCGCCTCCGGGTCGACGTCGCACATCATCGAGATCTTTTTCTTGATCGACTCCGGGATGTCGCGGTCGGCGCGGCAGACGATCGCGTCCGGCTGGATGCCGACCTGGCGCAGGGCGGCCACCGAGTGCTGGGTCGGCTTGGTCTTCAGCTCACCGGAGGGGCCGATGAAGGGAACCAGCGAGACGTGGAGGAAAAAGCAGTTGTCCCGACCGATCTCGTGGCGCACCTGGCGTGCCGACTCCAGGAACGGCAACGACTCGATGTCGCCGACGGTCCCACCGACCTCGGTGATCACCACGTCGATGTCGGGCCCGCCCATCGCGAGGATGCGGTCCTTGATCTCGTTGGTGATGTGCGGGATGACCTGCACGGTGTCGCCGAGGTAGTCGCCACGGCGCTCCTTGGCGATGACGCTGGAGTAGACCTGGCCGGTGGTGACGTTGGCGATCTCGCTCAGGTCGGTGTCGAGGAACCGTTCGTAGTGACCGATGTCGAGATCGGTCTCGGCCCCGTCGTTGGTCACGAAGACCTCGCCGTGCTGGAACGGGTTCATCGTCCCCGGGTCCACGTTCAGGTAGGGGTCGAGCTTCTGCATCGTCACCCGCAACCCGCGCGAGCGGAGCAATCGACCCAGGCTCGACGCCGTCAGTCCCTTGCCCA
>JBAVCA010000305.1:0-8377 GCA_049586475.1 Nocardioides sp. | reverse complement strand
ACTCGACCCTCATCCGGACGCAGAGTGAGCTAGAGGGAGACGTTTTCGAGCATCTCGGTGACCAGGGCCGCGATCGGCGAGCGCTCGGACCGGGTAAGGGTGACGTGCGCGAACAGCGGATGACCCTTGAGCTTCTCGATCACTGCCACGACACCGTCGTGGCGTCCCACCCGCAGGTTGTCGCGCTGCGCCACGTCATGGGTGAGCACCACCTTGGAGTTGGCTCCGATGCGCGAGAGGACCGTCAGGAGCACGTTGCGCTCCAACGACTGTGCCTCGTCGACGATCACGAACGAGTCGTGCAGCGAGCGGCCGCGGATATGGGTCAGCGGTAGCACCTCGAGCATGCCCCGGTCGAGGATCTCGTCGATGACGTCGGTCGAGGTCATCGAGCCGAGGGTGTCGAAGACGGCCTGGCCCCAGGGTGACATCTTCTCGGTCTCCGAGCCGGGCAGGTAGCCGAGCTCCTGGCCGCCGACGGCGAAGAGAGGCCGGAAGACGACGACCTTCTTGTGCTGCCCGCGCTCCAGCACCGCTTCCAGCCCGGCGCACAGAGCCATCGCGGACTTTCCGGTACCGGCCCGTCCGCCCAGGCTGACGATGCCGACCTCCGGGTCCAGCAACATCTCCAGAGCCACCCGCTGCTCGGCGCTGCGCCCGTGGATGCCGAAGGCCTCACGGTCTCCGCGCACCAGGTGCACCTGCTTGTCAGGGCCCACGCGACCCAGCGCCGTGCCTCGCTCAGACATCAGCACGAGTCCCTGGTGGCACGGCAGGTCACGGGCTTCGGCCAGGTCCAGCACGCCGTCGTCGTACAGCTCGTCGAGGTCGCTGGCGACGACGTTCAGCTCGGTCATGCCGGTGTAGCCGGTGTCGGAGTCGCTGATCGCCTCCGCTCGGTACTCCTGGGCGTCGAGACCGACTGCGGAGGCCTTGATCCTGAGCGGAAGGTCCTTGGAGACGAGGGTGACGTCGCGACCCTCCTGCGACAGGTTGTAGGCGACCGCAAGGATGCGGGTGTCGTTGTCACCCAGGCGAAAACCCGAGGGCAGCGAGTTGGCGTCGGTGTGGTTGAGCTCGACGCGGAGGGAGCCGCCCTCCTCCCCCACCGACACCGGCTCGTCGAGCCGCCCGTGCTCGACACGGAGCTCGTCGAGCATGCGGAGGGCCGAGCGGGCAAAGTAGCCCAGCTCGGGGTGGTGCCGCTTGCCCTCGAGCTCGGTGATGACGACGACCGGGAGCACGACCTCGTGCTCAGCGAAGCGCCGGATGGCGCCCGGATCGGCAAGCAGCACGCTCGTGTCGAGGACGTAGGTGCGAGTGGTCCGACTTGTCACGGGGATTCACCCTTCACGAGACCGCGCGCGCACTCCTCGCTCGGCCCTCAGTCGACACAGATGGACCGGAAGGGTGCCCGCACGCCGGAGTGCCGGCGTCCTTCTGCAGGAAGCGGGCAGCAGGCGGGCGCCTGCGGACCACGTCCGACGTCTGGATCGTGACTACTCACGAGCGGGCCTCCCGATACCAGCGAGCTTCCCCACTCGCCGACGTCTCCGAACGTACGCCGCGAAGAGGATCGACCAGCGCGACACGCCAGGAGCGAGGTGAGGTTCCCGTGACGCCGAGCCTCGCAGCGCAGCCAGCAGCGGCCGTCAGCCGCCGAAACGGCGTTCGCGGTGGGCGTAGGCCCGGATCGCGCGGAGGAAGTCGACCCGGCGGAAGTCGGGCCAGTAGGCCTCGAAGAAGTAGAACTCCGAGCGAGCGCTCTGCCACAGCAGGAAGCCACCGAGACGCTGCTCGCCCGAGGTCCGGATCACCAGGTCCGGATCGGGCTGGCCCTTGGTGTAGAGGTGGTCGGCGATGTGCTCGACATCGAGGATCTCGGCGAGGCCTTCCAGCGACGTGCCGAGCGCCGCGTGCTCGTGCAGCAGCGCGCGGACCGCGTCGGCGATCTCCTGGCGCCCGCCGTACCCGACGGCGACGTTGACCAGCATGCCGTCGACGTCGGCGGTCGACGCGGCAGCGGCCTTGAGTCGTCGGGCGATGTCGCCGGGCAACAGGTCGAGAGCGCCGACCGGGTGCAGCCGCCAGCGACGCTGGCCGGCAAGCGAGTCCACGGCGTCAGCGATGATCTCGAGTAGCGGGTTGAGCTCGACGACAGGTCGGTTGAGGTTGTCGGTGCTGAGCAACCACAGGGTCACGACCTGGATGCCGACCTCGTCGCACCAACCCAGGAGCGGAGCGATGTTGTCGGCCCCGGCGCGGTGCCCGTGCGCAGTGTCGCGTCCGACGGCCTTGGCCCAGCGACGATTGCCATCCAGCATGACGCCCACGTGACGTGGCAGCTCGGCAGGCATCCGACGCAGCATCCGCGCCTCGTACGCCGGGTAGAGCACCCGCCGAACTCCTGCCTTCCAGTCAGCCACCGAACGATCGTAGGACACTTTCGGGTGAAACCGAGCCGGTGGTGGATCGCGCGGCTCGCCCGTGCCTGACACGATGGCATCGGCGGTGTGCGACCGCTCTTCGCTCACGAGAGGATCACGATGCACCCTTCCTGGCACCCGGACCCCACCGGACGGCACGAGCTGCGTTACTGGGACGGCTCGACCTGGACAGATCACGTCGCTGACCAAGGCGCACAGTCGATGGATCCGCTCATCCCGCAACCGGACCCGGCCCCCGAGGTGGCGCCCGATCAGCAGGGGGCCCTAGCCGACGAGTCGCAATCTGCAGCGGCACCCCGGTCCGACGAGCACGCCGAGGAGCAGGACAAGGATCACCGGGGCCAGCAGCCGACCCAGGTCGACCAGCCGGAGGGGCATGGCGCCGTGCCCATGGCGGGACTCCCGACCGGAGCGGCTGCGGGGTTCTCCCAGGACACCTTCGCCGGCATCACCGGCGACCTCATCGACGGTCGCTACTCCGAGAAGAGCGGCGCCGGTGTGGTGCGTCAGAACAACCGGATGCTCCGCGTGCGGGTCAGCGAGCCGTTCATGGCCCGACAGGGCTCCATGGTCGCCTACCAAGGCAACGTCTCGTTCACCTACCAGGGCGGCGGTGCTGCGAAGTTCCTCAAGAAGGCCTTCACCGGCGAGGGCTTGTCGCTGATGCGCGTCGAAGGGTCGGGCGACGTCTTCCTCGCTGACCAGGGCTATCACGTGCACATCCTGAACCTGCACGACACCGGCATCTCGATCAGCGGCAACAACGTCCTGGCCTTCTCTTCCGGTCTCGACTGGAACGTCGAGCGGGTGAAGGGGGGGAGCATCACGACCGGCGGGCTCTTCAACACCACGGTCCGCGGCACCGGCTGGGTGGCGATCACCACCGACGGCGAGCCAGTCGTGCTCAACGCCGGCGAGGCTGCGACCTTCGCCGACACCGACGCGGTCGTGGCATGGTCGGCGCACCTGCAGACGAGCCTGCGGTCCTCGATGTCGGCGGGCGCCCTGATCGGCCGAGGCTCCGGCGAGGCGCTCCAGGTCAGCTTTGCCGGGCAGGGCTTCGTCATCGTGCAGCCGTCCGAAGGGGCTGCAGTCCCGCCGCACAACCACTGAGCAGGGCGCCGCCTGCCCGTGCCGGGCGTCATGCTCGGCTCGGCGGGCGTGCGGTCCCCGGTTAGGATCTCTCCATGGATCGCCGCCCCCTCCACCAAGCCAACGAAGCTGTTCGGACAGGCCTGGACACGATTCATGAGCGGGTCAGCGAGACCTTGCAGGAGGTCAAGCCCAAGCTCCGCGGGCGCTCCCACCTCCTGCTGACCCCGTTGGCCCTGGCTGGCGGGATCGTGCTGATCTGCCTGTCGCCGACCACCTCGACCCGGGTGGGTTCGACGATCTTCGGCGCCAGTGCCCTGCTGCTCTTCGGAGTGTCCGCGATCTACCACACCGGCACCTGGTCGCCACGGGTGTGGGCGGCGCTGCGGCGCTTCGACCATGCCAACATCTTCGTCCTCATCGCGGGGTCCTACACGCCGCTGACGCTCATCCTGCTCGAGGGCACCCAGCGAGTCGTGCTCCTGACGACCGTCTGGTCCTGCGCGATCCTCGGCGTGCTGTTCCGCGTCTTCTGGATCGGCGCCCCACGCTGGCTCTACACCCCGCTCTACATCGGCCTCGGCTGGGCCGCGGTCTTCTTCATCCCTGGCTTCATCGATGGCGGACAGCGGGTGCTCGGCACCAGCATGACGATCGCAGTCCTCACGCTCATCGCGGCCGGCGGAGCGCTCTACACGATGGGCGGGGTCGTCTACGGGTTCAAGCGCCCCAACCCGTGGCCACAACACTTCGGGTTCCACGAGGTGTTCCACAGCTTCACGATCCTGGCCTTCATCGCGCACTACGTCGGCGTCTCGCTGGCGACGTACTCGCTGCGCTGATAGCAGGTCGAGCTATCGCCTGAGGGGTGCGCCACGACCGCCCTCAGGAGCAGGTCCGTTCGCTGGAGGTGCCGGCCTGCTCAGGTAACCCTGTCGCGCTTCACCTGACTCGCTACCGTGGAGGCATGGCAACGATCGAGCTGACCGAGACGAATTTCAACGACCACGTCGAGAAGGGCGACATCCTCTTCGTCGACTTCTGGGCGAGCTGGTGCGGGCCGTGCCAGCAGTTCGCCCCGACCTACGAGGCCGCCTCCGAGGCACACCCCGACATCACCTTCGGCTCGGTCAACACCGAGGAGCAGCAGCAGCTCTCCGCCGCGGCCGGGATCAAGTCGATCCCGACCCTGATGGTCTTCCGCGAGAAGGTGCTCGTCTTCTCCCAGCCCGGAGCGCTACCTGCAGCAGGTCTCGACCAGGTCATCGCCGGTGTCCGTGACCTCGACATGGAGGAAGTGCACCGAAAGGTCGCGGCTCAGCCGACGTCCGAGGGCTGAGCCGCCTGCATCACGTGACGCGACGGGTCAGTCCGGCCCGAAGTCCGTGGTCGTGCGCTGAGGAGCTCAGGCACCGGCGCCGGTCTTCGCCGCTCCCCGTCCCAGGCGCTTGAGGCGCTTGACGCCCCTGGGCCCACCGTCCGCCTTCGGCAGCGTCGAGCTGCCGCCGTGCAGCAGGGTCATCAGCTGCGCGAGCTGGGCGTCCATCTTGTCGGTCCGCTGGAACGACGTCAGCGCCATCACCGGCTTGAAGCGCTGGCGAGCGATTGCTTTGGCGTAGGTGAACTCACGCAGCCCGTCGGGACCGTGGATCCGGCCGAAGCCGGAGTCGCCGACCCCGCCGAACGGCAGCGACGGGATCGCAGCGAAGGAGATGATGCCGTTGACGGCTGTCATTCCCGAGCGGATCTGCTCGGCGATCTCCATGCCGCGCGACTGGGAGAAGACCGTCGAGCCCAGCCCGTACCTGGTGGCGTTGGTCAGCTCGATCGCCTCCTCCATGGTCGCGACCTTGCGGATGGTGACGGTTGGTCCGAACGTCTCCTCCTGCACGGCCAGTGAGTCCTCGGGCACGTCGACGAGGATCGTCGGTTGCACGAACCTCTCCCCCACGGCTTCTGCGCCTCCGAGCACCGCGCGCCCGCCTCGGGCGATCGCGTCGGTGATGTGTGACCGGATCACCTCCAGCTGGCTGGGCATCGTGATCGGCCCCAGCTGCGATCCCGGTGAAGCATCGGCGCGCACGCCCTTGGCCTTCGCGACGAGAGCGGTGACGAACTCGTCGTAGACCCGTTCGTGGACGTAGACCCGCTCGACGCCGATGCACGTCTGTCCCGCGTTGGAGCAAGCTCCCCACAGCGCAGCGTCGGCGGCGGCATCGATGTCGGCGTCCCGGTCCACGATCACCGCGTCCTTGCCACCCGCCTCGATGATCACCGGGGTGAGCGTCTCAGCGCAGGCAGCCATCACCCGCTTGCCGGTGTTGGTGGAGCCGGTGAAGGCGACCTTGTCGACCCCTGCGTGGCACAAAGCGGCACCGGTCTCGCCCAGACCGGTCACGGCTGTGAACACCGGCCGCCCGACGGACTCCTGAAAGGTCCGGGCCAGCCAGACGCCGACGCCGGGGGTGTACTCCGACGGTTTGAAGACCACTGCGTTCCCCGCTGCCAGGGCATAGGCGATCGAGCCCATCGGAGTGAAGACCGGGTAGTTCCACGGCCCGATGACGCCGACCACACCGAGTGGTCGGTACTGCACCGAAGCGGCCTGGTTGGCCATCAGCAGTCCTGAGGCCACGCGGCGCCGCTTGAGGTACTTCTCCGCATGAGAGGCAGCCCAGGCGATGTGGTCGATCGCCAGCGCGGCCTCGAGCATCGCGTCACCGTGCGGCTTGCCGGTCTCGGAGTGCACGACATCGGCGAGCTGGCCGAGGCGCCGGGTCATGGCGCCCTTCCAGGTCGTGAGGTGCTCGGCTCGCTCATCAAAGCTCAGCGCGGCCCACCAGGCAGCGTGCTCGCGAGCAGCACTGACCGCTGCGGTGACCTCCTCGGCGTCGTGGATCGGATAGGTAGCGACCACGTCACCGGTGATCGGGTTGTAGGAGTCGAAGGTGTGCTCGGCGTGCAGCGCCATGCCGTCCGGGGTCGGCATCGCGGACGACTGGGTGCCGGTGTGGTCGGTCAGCGTCATCGTGCTCTCCTGATCTCCGCGGCCGCCTTTTCGGCGACCATGATGGTGGGTGCGTTGGTGTTGCCGCGGGGCACGGCAGGCATGACCGAGGCGTCGACCACCCGTAGCCCCTCGACGCCGCGCACGCGCAGCGAGGCATCGACGACGGCGTCCTCGCCCGAGCCCATGGCGCAGGTCGAGGTCGGGTGGTAGAGCGTCTGGGTCCAGGTGCGGATGTGCTCGAGCAGCTGGTCGTCGGACGGGTCCGGGGGGAGGTTCCACGGTCGCTCGAGGTAGTCGGCCAACGCCCCCTGGGTGCAGATGTCCCAGGTCGTGCGTACGCCCGAGAGCAGCGCGTCGAGGTCGGTCTGGTCCTCGAGGTAGGCCGCGTCGATCGCAGGGTGCCAGCTGGGATCGGCCGAGCGCAGGCGGATGCTCCCGCGGCTGGCGACGGAGACCAGCGTCGGAGCCGCGGTGAACATCCGCGACGTGGGCTCGTGCAGGCCGTTGTCGTAGAACCCGGACGGGGCCACGTGCACCTGGAGGTCAGGAGCGGACATGCCCTCACGAGTGGCGAAGAACATGCCTCCCTCGCCGATGTTGGACGACAGCGGACCGGTGCCGCGGGCCTTCCACTTCACGAGGTTCTTCAGGTTCGACATCTCGGCCACGTCCGTGGTGTTGCGGGTGTACCAGATGAGCGGGGTGACCGGGTGGTCCTGCAGGTTGGCGCCGACCCCGCCGAGGTCGATCCGACTCTCGACCCCGACCTCGCGCAGGTGGCTGGCCGGCCCGATCCCGGAGAGCATCAGCAGCTGGGGGCTGTTGATCGCACCGCCGCTGAGGATCACCTCCCGGCGGGCGTTGACGGTGTGTTCGGAGCCTCCCTGACGGAAGGTCACCCCCGTGGCCCGCTCACCGGAGAGCTCGACCCGCGCGGCCAGGGCCCCGGTCGCGACCGTCAGGTTGCTCCGACCACGAGCCGGAGTGAGGTAGGCATCGTTGGTCGACCAGCGCTTCCCGCGCTTGCACGTGACCTGGTACTGGCCGGCGCCGAGCTGGGTCTCGCCGTTGAAGTCGTCGGTGCGCTTGTGACCCGCGCTCACGGCGCTGTCCACGAACGCCGAGCTCAGCTCGTGGGTGTAGGAGCGGTCCTCGACGTGCAGCGGCCCGCCGCTGGAGTGATAACGCCCCGAGAGCCGGGTGTTGTCCTCGGACTTGAGGAACCACGGCAGGACGTCGTCGTACCCCCAGCCCTCTGCGCCGTACTGGTCGCGCCACGAGTCGTAGTCGGCGTGCGCGCCCCTGATGTAGATCATCGCGTTCATCGACGAGCAGCCGCCCAGGGCCTTCATCCGGGGCCAGTGCGCTCGCTTGCCGTGCAGCTGCTTCTGCTCGGTGGTGGAGTAGTTCCAGTCCCACTTGGTCTTGAACAACGACGGAAACGCTGCCGGGATGGCGACCTCGTCGGCTCCGTCGGTCTCACCGCCGGCCTCGAGGAGCAGTACGCTGACCCCGGGGTCCTCGCTCAACCTTGCTGCCAGCACGGCGCCGGCACTGCCGGCACCCACGATCACGTAGTCATAGGTGTCCTCGGTCACACCCCCGAACCTACTCCCACGTACCTGGGCCGAACGCCGCCCGACGGTGGGATCTCGCTCGATGGGATGAGCGCGGGTCCGCACCCACTCGCCGTGAGGGACCGCTGGCTCAGCCCAGTCGCAACGTGGTGATCAGACGACGGGCGACGTCGCCGCCGTCGGCTTCGGCCCGGGCGCAGGCGCCGACGACGTCGAGGTCGGCGCGCAGCAGCGCGACCGCTCCGTCGGGG
>JBAVCA010000304.1:0-2580 GCA_049586475.1 Nocardioides sp. | reverse complement strand
GTTCCATGGTGCAGGTGCAGGCCCAGCGCCACCATCGCCACAAGGTAGATGATCGTCATCCACCACAGGTCGAAGGTGTCGACCATCAGCGAGTAGGGGTCGCCCGCCGCGCTGCCGGTGTCGCCGGTCGCGGGGTTGACCTTGCCGATGCTGAAGTTGAGCAGGTGCCAAGCGAGGAAGACCAGGATGGTCACGCCGCCCCACCGCATGGTGCGCGAGGACACCGAGGAGGCGACGTTCTTCTTGACCGCGTACTTCACCGTGCGCGCGGCGTGCGCGCGGCGGGTGAGCGCGATGGCGGCGCCGACGTGGATGACGAGGGCGACGATCAGGCCGACCCGCAGGATCCACAGCAGGCCGGTCTCCGGCAGCAACGGGTAGGCGACCGTGCGCAGGTACTCGGCGTAGCCGTTGAACGACTCCTGGCCGCTGAAGGCCTTGAGGTTGCCGAACATGTGACCGAGCACGAAGCCGATGAAGGCGAGACCACTCGCTGCCATCAGGATCTTGAGAGCGATGGTGGAGCGCGAACCTCGCGTTCCCCTCACCAACGTCTGCCCGGTCTTGGGTCCTGGAGTGCTCGTTGTCGATGCCACAGACGGAGACTCTACGACTCGCCGTGGGGTAAATGTGACGTCCCCCATGTGAGATAGGTCCGGTTAGGAGACCCTAACTCGCGAAATCGATGCGTAATGGCCCGTCAGCTCGTCCACCGCGGCGGGCCAGCTGCGGGCGCTGACCAGGTCGCGAGCGTGCTCGCCCATCAGGTGTCGCTGTCGATCGCCGGCCAGTGACTCGACCGCGCGGCGCAGGTCCCGGGCGTCGCCCGGCTCGTAGAGGAGTCCGGTCTCGAGGTGGCGCACGACGTCGACCGCGCCGCCGGCGCGGGGTGCCACCACGGGGACGCCGCTGGCCGCGGTCTCGCGCAGCGCGTGCGAGCACGTCTCGTGCTCACCGGGGTGCACCAGCAGGTCGAAGGTCGGCATCGCGACGGTCAGGTCGCCGGTCGGGAGCGCCCCGGTGATCTTCGCTCCGGGCAGCCGTGTCTCCAGCCAATCCCGCTGCGAGCCGCCGCCGATGATCACCGGCCGGATGCCTCGAATCGGGGCGAGGTCGGCGAGGCGGCGTACCCCGTGCCGCTTGTGCAGCCCACCGACGTAGCCGACGACGACCTGGGGGCCGGCGGCCGAGCGGGCACGCGACCAGGAGTCGTGGAGCCAGCGGTCGCGCAGGGCCGGGGTGAAGGCACCGGTGTCCACGCCGGGGCGCCACAGCCCGGCGGTGACCCCGAACTCCGCCATCCGGGCCACCATCCACGTGGACGTCACCAGCACGACGTCGGTGCGGTCGGCGACCTTGGCTCGCCAGTAGTCCGCTGCGAAGTCCAGGACGGGGGACTGCTCGACCACGACCGAGGGGATGCCCGCGCGGTCGGTGTGCTTGAGCGCGCGCCGGCCCAGCGTGCCCGGGGAGGTGACGTGCACCAGGTCGGGGGCGAAGGCGTCGATCGCGGCGCGCACCTGCGCGCCGGTCGGCTCCAGCGGCCGGATCCGGACGACTCGCGACGTGCGGTAGGTCGTCAGCCCGGGACCAGGCGTGATGATCCTGATCGTGTGGCCGAGGTCGACCAGCCGGTCGGCCACTGCCTTGAGAGTGGTCGTCGTGCCGTCGACGGCGGGATAGAAGGACTCGGTCACCAGGGCGATCCGCATGGCCTTGATGGTGCGCGCCGGACCCGGCCGGCCCCTGACGGGCGCACCACGAGCCGGTGCACGTCGGGTGAACGGAGAACCTCGGGCGTTTCAGAAAGATCACACTCTGTGGTCGTGGTCTCAGCAGGCTTCTATGGTGCCACCATGACTTCGAACACCCCGGCCGTCGAAGGCCCTGTAGACGGCGGGCTGGACGAGCCGACCGGGCTCGAGCCCGAGCAGGGTGCGCTCGCCCTGGCCCACCCCGAGGACCAGCACACCCGGGCCGACTGGGAGAAGGCCACCGCCGCGGTGCTCCGCAAGGCGCGCCGGATGAGCGACGAGGAGGAGGACGCGCTCGTCTGGGACAAGCTCACCAGGACCACGCTCGACGGCATCGCGGTGGTCCCGCTCGGCACGCCCGACCTCCTCGACGACCTCGGTCCGGTCGCCCGGCCGACCCGCGCCGGGGCGTGGGACATCCGTGCCCACCTCGGCGCCGGCGTGGCGAAGCAGAGCAACGAGGACGCGCTCGTCGACCTCAACGGCGGGGTCACCAGCCTCTGGACGGCCGCTGCCCCCGACACCGACTTCGCGACGCTGCTCGACGGGGTCTTCCTCGACCTCGCGCCCGTCGTCCTCGAGGCAACCTCCGACCCGGCTGCGACCGCGCAGGCCTTCCTGTCCTGGGTCGGCGACCTCGAGCTGCACCCCGGCACCAACCTCGGCGTGCCCGCGTCGCTGGCGACCCCGGAGCTCGCCGCCGCAGCGCAGGAGCGCGGGATCCTGGCCTTCGTGGTCGACGGCACCACCGTGCACGACCGCGGCGCCTCCGACGCCCAGGAGCTCGGCTGGTCGATGACCGAAGGTGCTGACTGCCTGCGCACCC
>JBAVCA010000303.1:0-6105 GCA_049586475.1 Nocardioides sp. | reverse complement strand
GGCTGCTGGCCGACGGCCATCCTGCGACCGCGCGCCGGCTCGCCCGCTGCCTGCTCGCGGGGGCGGCAGACCCTAGGCTGCACTCGTGAGCAATGACGAGGCCCAGGACGAACGCAACGAGGTGATTGCTCCCAGGGAGACGCCGGGCGGCGCTGAGCGAAGCCAGCCCGAGCGCAACCAGCGACGCTGGCGCCGTGGCACGTACGACGAGCTCGAGGACCGCGAACGCGAGGAGCGGATCTCAGCGCGGGTCGCGGCGCAGTGGGCCCTGCTGCGCGACGAGCGCGATCGGCGTGCGGCAGTGGCCCTTCCGCAGCCGACCCCGACTGCCGTGGCCGGGTCGTCGAACTTCAGCCGTGCCCAGGTGCCGTGGGGCCTGGACCTGGCCGCCTCCTGGGGATGGCGGCTGATCGTCATCAGCATCGCCGGCTACGGGATCTACTTCCTGCTCGGGTTCTTCTCGATCGTCACTCTGCCGCTGGCGATCGCGGTGCTGATCGCTGCTCTGGTCACCCCAGTCGTTTCGCTGCTCCAGCGCTTCGGCGTGCCGCGATCGTTGTCCGCGATCCTGGTGGTGCTCGGGGTTCTCGGCTTCATCGGGCTGTTGCTCACCTTCGCCGGTCAGCAGATCGCGAGCGGCGCTCAAGATCTCGCCGACTCGACGGTGGCAGGTCTCGAGGACATTCGAATGTGGCTCGAGGACGGACCTCTCAATGCCAGTGACAGCCAGATCGACGGAGTGATCGCGCAGGCGCAGGACGCGATCAACCGGCAGACCGAGGACACCGATTACGTCGGTCGTCTCACTGAGGTCGGCAGCGCGGTCGGCCACGTGGTCGCTGGGCTCTTCATCGTGCTGTTCGCGACCTACTTCTTCCTCGCCGACGGTGATCGCATCTGGTCCTGGGTCGTGCGGCTGACTCCTCGAGCAGCGCGCCGCCGGGTGGACAGCTCGGGTCGGGTGGCGTGGATCTCGCTGACCCAGTTCGTCCGGGCGACGGTGATCGTGGCGGCGGTGGATGCGATCGGCATCACCATCGGTGCGGCCATCCTCGGAGTGCCGTTCGTGCTCGCCATCGGCGTGCTGGTCTTCCTCGGGGCGTTCATCCCGCTGATCGGTGCCACGATCGCCGGCGCGGTCGCGGTGCTGGTGGCCCTGGTCGACCAGGGCCCGGTGACGGCGCTGATCATGCTGGCAGTAGTGGTCGGGGTGCAGCAGGTGGAAGCGCACGTCCTCCAGCCGTTCCTGATGGGTCGCTGGGTCTCGATCCACCCGCTGGCGGTGATCATCGCCATCGCCGGCGGCGTGCTCGTGGCCGGCGTCGCGGGCGCACTGGTCGCCGTACCGCTCGCCGCGGCAGCGAACGCCGTCGCGCTACACCTGGCCGCGTACAGCGACCCAGGCGACGACCCGGTCGAGGAGCTGGCCGAGGATTACGAGGAACAACGAGCTGTGGACGGAGTCGGAGGTGCGGGTGAGACCTGAGGGCAGCGTCGAGCGGACCGATGACGTCACCGGAGTACCTCGGGTGACGCTCGACGACATCCGCGCGGCCCGCGAGATCCTGACCGGACACTCCATCACCACGCCGATGGAGGAGTCGCGCTGGCTGTCGGCTATCGCCGGTGGGCCGGTACTGCTCAAGTGCGAGAACCTCCAGCGCACCGGCTCGTTCAAGGCCCGCGGGGCCTATGTACGCATCGCCCGGCTCACTGCCGAGGAGCAGGCTCGAGGCGTCGTGGCGGCCTCGGCCGGCAACCACGCCCAGGGAGTGGCTCTCGCGGCCCAGACGCTCGGCATCGAGGCCACTGTCTTCATGCCCGAGGGGGCGCCGATCCCCAAGGAGAAAGCCACGCGCGCCTACGGCGCCGACGTGGTCTTCGAGGGTCGCTACCTGGAGGACGCCCTGGTCGGGGCGCGTCGCTTCGCAGAGGAGACCGGCGCGATCCTGATCCACCCCTTCGACCACGCTGACGTCGTCGCGGGTCAGGGCACGGTGGGGCTGGAGATCCTCGAGCAGGCCCCGGAGACCACGACCGTGATCGTGCCGACCGGGGGAGGAGGCCTGCTTGCCGGCATCGCGATCGCCGTCAAGTCGCTGCGACCCGACATCACGGTGATCGGCGTCCAGGCCAAGGGCGCTGCTGCCTACCCGGACTCCCTGCGACAGGGGTCACCCGTCGCGCTCTCATCGATGAAGACGATGGCTGACGGGATCGCCGTGGGACTGCCCGGCGACATCACCTTCGGGGCGGTACGCGACTACTGCGACGAGATCGTCACCGTGTCCGAGGATGCGATGTCCCGTGCCCTGCTGGCCCTGGTCGAGCGAGCAAAGATGATCGTCGAGCCGGCCGGAGCTGCCGCGGTGGCGGCGTTGCTCGAGCGGCCCTCGGCCTACGGGTCCCCGGCCGTCGCGGTCCTCTCCGGCGGCAACATCGACCCCATCCTGCTCGGCAAGGTGATCCAGCACGGGATGGCGGCGGCGGGGCGCTACCTCAACCTGCACGTCAACATCCCGGACGTGCCGGGGGGACTCGCTCGCCTGCTTGGCGAGGTCGGTGAGACGGGGGCCAATGTGCTCGAGGTCGTTCACGAACGGATCAGCCCGTCACTGCTCCTCGACGAGGTCGACGTGAACCTCAAGCTCGAGACCCGCGGCGAGCCACATGCAGCCAAGGTGCTGGAGCGGCTGCGTGAGCGTGGTTACCGGGTGCACACCTAGCGCACGACCGGCGCCGGGTCATCCCTCGTAGGGGACCGCATCCACGATGACGACCTCGAGCCTCTTGCCGTTCGGGGCTTCGTAGTCGACGGTCTCACCCTTGGTGCGGCCGTTGATGGCCGAGCCCAGCGGCGACTGCGGCGAGTAGACGGTCAAGCCCTCGGGCTCAATCTCGCGAGCGCCGAGCAGGAACGTCTCGACCTCGTCCTCGGCGTCACCGACGAAGCGATAGGTCACGACCATGCCAGGCTCGACGACGCCGTCGTTGGGTGGCGTCTCGCCGACCTCGGCGCGGCGCAGCATGTCCTCGAGCTGACGGATCCGACCCTCGTTCTTGCCCTGCTCCTCGCGCGCCGAGTGGTAGCCGCCGTTCTCCTTGAGGTCGCCCTCGTCGCGCGCTTCGCTGATCCGTTGCACGATCGCCTCGCGGACCGGGCCCTTGAGCTCGGCGAGCTCAGCCTGGAGCTTGTCGAAAGCCGACTGGGTCAACCAGACGGTTCCCTGTGCAGCGGTGTGGCTCATGACTACTCCTGTGCGGATCGAGGAACGGATCGAGACTGTGGTGCGAGAGCGCGGTGCTGGTCGTCGCCGACGGGTCACGTGGTGCTCACGAGACGACCGGTCAGCGGCACAGCCGAATGATCGAGCCTATCAAGGCCATGAGCACGTCTCGAGTCAACGGGGGCGCGACTGGCCCGGCGCCGTGCACCCGAGGAGCTCCACCGAGGTCGCCCGCCGGTCGGTGCTGATCTCCTGGGTGACCCGTCCGGAGGGGGTGGCCTCAGGGGTGAAGGACACCGATCCGACCAGGGTGTGGTCCTCGGAGTAGGCACGCACCGTGCAGGTCGCAACGACGTCGTCCTGGAGGTCGATCACGAACCGCGTCGAGGCAGTGTTGTCGTCCACGATGGTGAAGGTGAGCTCGCCCGAGGCGACCGCCGGACTGGACTGCTCCCAGATCGTCCAGCCGAGCCAGCCACCACTGACGAGGACCAGCAGCGCTGTCGCGGCGCGCAGCGCGGACCGCTTCCACGGCGCGGGGGCGCCGTACCGGTCGGCCAGGAGGTCGTGCGTGCTCACGCCGCCATCCTCCCACCAAGGCCCTGACCAGGCCCAACTAGGCTGGTGCCATGCCGAACGACCCGCGACCCCGGGCGGGTTACCGCCTGATGCACGTTCATGCCCACCCCGACGATGAGTCGAGCAAGGGCGCCGCATCCACCGCGATGTACGTCGCCCAGGGGGTCGACGTCCATATCGCGACCTGCACGGGCGGCGAGCGAGGCTCCATCCTCAACCCCAAGATGGAACGTCCTGACATCTTGGCGAACATCACCGAGGTGCGCCGCCAGGAGATGGAACGCGCTCGCGACATCCTCGGCGTGCGTCAGGACTGGCTCGGCTTCATCGACTCCGGCTGGCCCGATGGCGACCCCAAGCCCCCGCTGCCGGACGACTGCTTCGCCCTGGTCCCGCTCGAGGTGGCGACCGAGCGGTTGGTGCACTTCATCCGCGAGTTCCGCCCGCACGTGATGACCACCTACGACGAGCGCGGCGGGTACCCGCACCCGGACCACATCCGCTGCCACGAGGTGAGCGTTGCAGCGTTCGAGGCCGCGGCCGACCCCGAGCAGTTCCCCGAGGCCGGGCCGCCGTGGCGGGTGCTCAAGCTCTACTACCACCACTCCTTCAACCGCCAGCGCATCGAGGCGATCCACCTGGCGATGGTCGACCTCGGCCTCGAGTCCCCGTGGGCCGAGCGACTGGAGCATTGGGAGCCCGAGCCCGACTGGGATGCTCGGGTCACCACGAAGGTGCCGTGCTCCGACTTCTTCGGGGTGCGCGACCAGGCCCTGCTCGCGCACGCCACGCAGATCGACCCGGACGGCTTCTGGTTCGCGATCCCGCGCGAGACCCAGGCGAAGGTGTGGCCCACGGAGGACTTCGAGCTGGTCACCAGCTACGTCGACGCTGCGACCCCCGAGGATGACTTGTTCGCCGGGATCGTGCTCGACGACGAAGCCAGGAGCCAGACGACGGGGTGATGGCTCAGGTCGAGCCAGGTGCGACAATGGAGGCATGTCTGCCGCTCTGGTCGTCCACCTGATCACCCTCGCCGTCGACAAGGTTCCCGAGGACGACGACGTGGTCGCCGGTTGGACTGCCTTCGCCCTGTTCGGCCTCCTGATCGTGGCCGTGGCGATCCTCGGCTTCAGCCTCACCAAGCGGCTCAAGAACGCCGCTCGCGCCGAGGAGGAGGGGCTCTACGATCCCTCGGAACCCAAGCCGGACCGCCCTGCCCGCGGGCTCGCCGCGTCCCGCGAGCAGCGCGAACGAGCTGCGCGTGAGGATGCGGACCGTCCCGACTGACGGCACCCCGCTCATGGAGCACGACTGCTGCGCAGTTGATGACAAGATGACGGCATGGCCTCGCGACCGATCCTTTCCGGCGTCGTCGACGCGCGACAGCGTGTCGGTGCGACACCCCCCAGTCCGACGTTCCTGACCCTGGGTGATCACCCGGTCGCTGCGGTCGGATCGGCCCGCGTCTACGTCTGCGGCATCACGCCGTACGACGTCACCCACCTGGGCCACGCGGCCACCTTCGTCTGGGCAGACGTGGTGGCCTCGGTGCTCGACTCGACCGGCGTCCGACCTCGGGTGTGCCGCAACATCACCGACGTCGACGACGTCCTGGTCGACGCAGCACGCAGCAAGGGCCGCTACTTCGACGAGTTCGCCCTGGTGCAGGAGGCCCTGTTCGAGCAGAGCATGCGGGCCCTGCGCGTGGCCACTCCCGAGGAGCAGCCGCGAGCACGCCACCACATCGAGGCGGTCCAACAGCTCGCCCAGGCCCTGATCGTGGCCGATGCTGCTTACGAGCGCGACGGCACCGTGTGGTTCCGGGGTCAGGACGTGGTGGAGCGCAGTGGGCTCACCCGGGAGCAGGCGCGGGAGCTCTCCGCGGCCTACGGCGACGCACCTGAGGACCCGGCGAAGGATGATCCCTTCGACGTCGCCGTGTGGCGCGCGTCTGCGGCGGACGACCCTGCCTGGATCAGCCCGTGGGGGTGGGGTCGTCCGGGCTGGCACGCGGAGTGCGCGGCGATGGCCTGGTCGGTGCACGGGCCCTCGGTCGACGTGCTCGTCGGAGGCGAGGACCTCGCCTTCCCGCACCACGCCTACCAGAGCGCGATGGTCGAGGCCGTCGCCGGCGTGGTCCCCTTCGCCCGCTCGGTCCTGCACGTCGGTGAGGTCCGCATCGGTGGGGCCAAGATGGCCAAGTCAACCGGAAACCTGGTGCTGGTCGACGACGTGCTGACCGGCTGCACCCCAGCCGCACTTCGGCTGCTGCTGCTGTCGCGGCCCTACGCCGAGG
>JBAVCA010000302.1:0-8964 GCA_049586475.1 Nocardioides sp. | reverse complement strand
CGGCGACGGCATGGCAGCCGGGCTCCGGGTCGGCCTGGGCGAGGCGGACGGCGACGACGTCTTTCGACGCAGCTTCTCCGCGCTGGTGCTGGCCGAGTGCATCGCCCGCGACACCTCCCGCCCCCTGGTGCTCGGTGGCAAGGTCCTGCAGTGGGGCGACGCGTTGGCCACCTGGTTGCTGCGTGAGCGCGACCTGCGCGGCTACGTGCCGGGCAAGGGGTGGGCGCACGCGGTGGCGCACGGAGCCGACGCCCTGGGCATCCTGGCTCGCTCCCCCCACCTGGGAGTGGCCGAGCTGACCGTCGTCCTCGACGTGATCGCGGATCGCCTGGTCCTGCCGGCGGACAACCGCTTCATGCACGGTGAAGATGACCGCCTGGCTGCCGCAACCGTGGCGGTGCTGCAGCGCGAGAGCGTGCCGATGACCGTGCTGGAACCCTGGATCAACCGGATCGCCGCAGCGGCCGCCGCCCCGGTCGCGGCCACCGACGACCCGTACCTGACGAACGGCAACGCGCATGCATTCCTGCGCGCGCTCTACCTGGCGCTGGCACTCGGCTCACGCCCACCGGCTGTGCGGGCCGACCTGATGCTCGTGCTGGTCGGGACCCTGCGCCGGAGCAACGTGGTCCTCCGGGAGCGCTGACACCGGTGATCTAGGGTCGGAGCATGACCGACATCACGTCCCCACCGGCAGCCGCTCCAGACGAGCCCGCCAACGCCCCCGACGGCGAGCTGGCCGGCCACGCCGGCGTCCTCGCGGTCGCGGTCGCGCGAGCCCACGGGGTCGAGACCATGTTCACCCTCTCGGGGGCCCATGTCTTTCCGATGTACGACGGTGCGGTCACGGCGGACCCGCCGATGCGGCTCCTCGACGTGCGTCACGAGCAGACGGCCGCCTTTGCCGCTGAGGCCACCGGCAAGCTCACCCGGGTGCCTGGACTCGCAGTCCTGACCGCAGGTCCCGGCGTCACCAACGGGGTGAGCGCCATCGCCCAGGCGCAGTTCGCCGGCTCCCCCATGGTCGTGGTGGGCGGTCGCGCACCACAGAACCGGTGGGGCAGCGGCAGTCTCCAGGAGCTTGATCAACCACCGATCGTCGCCTCGGTCTCCAAGCTGGCTCGCACCCTGCCGACCGCTGCTGACGTGTTGACCGGGATGGACGAGGCCTTCCGCGTCGCGGGATCCTCCCACCGAGGTCCGGTCTTCGTGGACGTGCCGATGGATGAGTTCTTCAGCTCCGCGAGCGGTCCCGCTCCGGTCGGGAGCACCGTGAGTGGAGTCAACCCGGACTCCGACGCGATCGACACCATTGCGCGACTGCTGGCGGCGGCCTCACGCCCGGTACTGATCCTCGGCACTGACGTGTGGGCAGACCGAGCCGAGGTCGCGGCACTGCGCTTCGTCGAGGACCTCGGACTGCCCACGATCACCAACGGCATGGGTCGGGGCCTGGTGCCCGGCGGTCACCGCCTGCTGGTCACCAAGGCTCGTGGACAGGCGCTGAACAACGCCGACCTGGTCGTGGTCATCGGTACCCCGCTCGACTTCCGACTGGGGTACGGAATCTTCGGCGGCAAGGAGGAGGGAAGCTCCGCGGCCTCGGTGGTCCACATCGCCGACTCCCCCGGGCAGCTCTCCACTCATGCACGTCTTGCCGCCTCGGTGGCGGGTGACCTCACCGCCGTCTTCGATGCCTTGCAGAACGCGATGCAGCGCGGCGCCAAGCCTTCGTGGGACGCCTGGCTCGGGGATCTGCAGGCCAGCGTGGCCCAGGCCACGGAGCGCGACGGCTTGCTGCTGCGTGCCGAGGCGGACCCGATCCACCCGGCCCGGATCTACGGGGAGCTGGTGCCACGGCTGGCCGACGACGCTGTGGTGATCGGGGACGGGGGCGACTTCGTGAGCTTCGCCGGCAAGTTCGTCGAGCCCAAGCGGCCCGGCGGTTGGCTCGACCCTGGCCCGTACGGGTGTCTCGGCGCCGGTCTCGGCGCCGCGATCGCCGCCAGGATCGCGCGTCCCTCGGCGCAGGTCGTCCTGCTGCTCGGTGACGGCGCGGCCGGCTTCTCGTTGATGGACGTCGACACGCTCGTGCGTCACAACCTGCCGGTGGTCATGGTGATGGGCAACAACTCCGCCTGGGGGCTGGAGAAGGGGCCGATGCAGATGCTCTACGGCTACGACGTAGCCGCCGACCTCGCCCCGCAGACCCGGTACGACGACGTCGTCAAGGCACTGGGCGGAGGTGGCGAGAAGGTCACCGACCCACGCCAGATCGGTCCGGCGCTCGACCGTGCGTTTGCCGCCGGCACGCCGTATCTCATCAACGTGATCACCGATGTCGATGCGGCTTATCCTCGCGCGACCTTCGGAATCTGAGTTCACAATGCTGATGCGCCGGGCGCGGCCCGAGGAGTACGCCACCATCGGTGAGCTCACCCTGGCCGCCTACGAGCCGTTCCTGCTCGGCCCCGAGGACATCTACCGCGCCCGCCTTGCCGACACCGCGACTCGCGACGCCGAGGCCGAGGTCTGGGTGGCGACCGAGGACGGCCCGGATGCGACCGTGCTGGGTGCTGTCACCATCTGCGCGCCGGGCTCCCACTGGCGCGAGATCGCCCGCGAGGGAGAAGGCGAGTTCCGGATGCTTGCCGTCGATCCGACGGTCCGTGGACGAGGCGTGGGCCGTGCTCTGGCCACGATGGTCATCGACCGCTTCCGGCTCGAGGGTGACCGCCGGGTCGTGCTCTCGAGCCTCGACATGATGCGAGATGCGCACCGCCTCTACGAGCGCCTGGGCTTCGCTCGCGCACCCGAACGCGACTGGCGCCCCCAACCGGGCGTCTCCTTGATCGTCTACACCTTGGAGCTCACATGACCGACTCAGCCGCCGGATCCCCGAGCAGCACGGTCGCGGCCACCTCGGACTTCACCGTCGGGGACGACGACACTTCGATCGCGATGGGCTCCGGGACCCTCCCGGTGCTCGGCACCCCGCGGCTGCTCGCCTGGTGCGAGGCCACGACCTGCACTGCCCTCGAGCCCACCCTCCCTGATGGATCCACCAGTGTCGGGACCAGGATCGCCCTGGAGCACGTCGGCGCGAGCGCGGTTGGTCAGCGGGTCGAGGTCACTGCTTCCACCACTTACGTCGACGGTCGGCTGCACCGGTTCACCGTCGCCGCCCGGCACCTCGGCCCCGCGGGCGAGCCGGGCAAGGTCGTCGCCACCGGCGAGGTCACCCGGGTCGTCGTCGACACCACGAAGTTCCTGTCTCGTCTGTGACCGAGACCTCTGACCTCCCCGCAGAGCCAGCAACATCCACGGACCGATTTCGTGAGCGGCAGCCGACCTGAGAGACTGTGCCGATCATCGTTCGCGAACCAGGGAGTCACCATGGGCAAGACCGGCCGCAAGCGTCGCTCGCGTCGCAAGAAGGCAGCAAACCACGGCAAGCGCCCCAACTGCTGAGCGCCATGCACGCAACAGAACCCCCGACCATCGGTCGGGGGTTCTGTTCGTGTTGAGGAAGTCCGGTTGGCTCAGTGCTCAGTGATGCGGACCTGGATCTCCTGGATCCGCACCCGCACCCGCTCGCGCAGCTCGTTGGGGGCCACCTCGGAGCAGGATCGAGCGACGACCTGCTTCACCGTGCGTTGCAGGTCGTACTTGACCAAGCACGGGTTGCAGGAGTCGAGGTGCAGCCGCACGACCTCGCAGTCGGCGTCATCCAGCTCGTTGTCGATGAAGTAGACGATCCGCTCGAGGTAGTCAGCACAGTCCTCTGCGGAGGGATCATCGCCGATGTCCAGGACGTCGTGGTCGTGGCCCGCGGCATCGTGCTCGCTCACTTCTTGGCCTCCTTCGCGGCGACGGTGCTGGCAGGCAGCAGGTCGTTGGCTCGGACGTGGTCCGAGAGCATGTCGCGGAGCTGGCGACGTCCACGGTGCAGTCGCGACATCACGGTGCCGATCGGCGTGTCCATGATCTCGGCGATCTCCTTGTAGGCGAAGCCCTCGACGTCTGCCAGGTAGACAGCAAGGCGGAACTCCTCGGGAAGACGCTGCAGCGCGTCCTTGACCTGCGAGTCGGGCAGGTGCTCCAGAGCCTCCATCTCGGCGGACTTGAGCCCGGTAGAGGTGTGCGACTCTGCGCGAGCCAGCTGCCAGTCCTCGACGTCCTCGGACATCGACTGTTGCGGTTGGCGCTGCTTCTTGCGATAGGTGTTGATGAACGTGTTGGTCAGGATGCGATACAGCCACGCCTTCAGGTTGGTGCCAGGCTTGAACTGGTGGAAGGCCGAGTAGGCCTTCGCGAACGTCTCCTGCACCAGGTCCTCGGCGTCGGCCGGGTTGCGCGTCATCCGCATCGCCGCCGAGTAGAGCTGATCGAGGAAGGGCATGGCGTCCGTCTCGAAGCGCAACGAACGCTCCGCGGCGGTCTCGTTCTCGACATCGACGGGTTCGGGCTCCGTCGACGGCTCGATCGTGGGGTCGGTCAGCGAGTCAGTCATCGCGTCCCAGCCTACGGTGCCCACGCGCACGTTCGACTCGGCGGCCGGTCGCTCCAGTAATGCCATCACGGTGGAAGAACATCTCATCGGCGGGCGGCATTCCCCACCACCTCTCGGACGATCCACTCCAGCGTGGACTCCACGAGGATGTCGAGGGCCTGCTCCTGGGTCACCGGTCCGCGCAGCGGCACTGCAAAACCATGATCTGCGCCGGGGACGACCACGAGGTCTACGCCCCCGGGGAACTCCTCGGGTCGACCCATCGCATCCCGCTGCCCCTGGATCACCAAGGTCGCCACCCTGGCTGCACGGAGCTCGAAGAGACGAGACTTCTCGGGCCTTCCCGTCGGGTGGAGGGGGAAGGCCAGCGCAAGACACCCCACCGCGCCGAGCCCTTTCGCCGTGCGCACGGCAGAGCGGGCTCCGGCAGAGCGGCCGCCCACGATGAGCGGGGTGCGCACCCGTAACCGGTCGGCACCGGACGTGAAGGCGGCGTCCAGCGTGGGCGGTGCCGTGGCGACCTTGCGGCCGGCGACACGCCAGGGCTGCTCGAAGCGGACGACTGTCACGTTGTGACGCGGAAGGTGCTCGGCGAGGGCCGCAAGGTCGCGAGACTCGATCCCGTTGCCCGCACCGTGACTGAGCAAGAGCGTCGCGATCGGACGGCGAGCGCGATGGCTGACCAGCCGGCCCTCCCCGTAAGCCGTCTCGACGCGGAGCTCGGACCTCATCCTGGCTCCAGCATCTCGAGGAACGGCTCATGCGGAAGTGGCTCGACGAGCTGGGGACCGTTGTTGCGCACGTTGCCCACCATCGTCGAGACCGGGTAGGCCTCCAGGTGCCCAGGTGCCGCCGGCTCGAGAAGGTCGATCAGCTCCTCGCGAGGGGTCCGCGGGTCGAGCCAAGCATCACGCCGCGTCGACTCCACCATCAGCGGCATCCGATCGTGGATCCGACCGAGGTCGTCCTCGGCATCGGTGGTGATGACGGTGCAGGTCCACCGGAACCGGTCGGGATCGTCCTCGGCGCGGTCCGGATCACGCCAGATCTCGTACAGCCCGGCCATGGCGAGGGTGCCACCGTTTCGAGGTCGGATGAAGAAGGGCTGCTTCTTCGCCTTGCCGGCCGTCGTGAGCTGCCCAGTCGGATACCACTCGAAGTATCCATCCGCCGGCAACAGGCAGCGCCGGGCAGCAAACGCCCGGCGGTAGGACGGCTTCTCGGAGAGGGTTTCCATCCGGGCGTTGATCATCCGGTTGCCGATGCTCGGATCTTTGGCCCAGGACGGCACCAGCCCCCAGGTCAGCACCCGGAGCTGACGCTGCGGCGGGTCAGGTGAGTCCTTGCTCGGCGGGCGCTCGAGCACGGCGTACACCTCCTTGGTCGGTGCCACGTTGTAATCGGGTGGCAACGGCGTGCTCACCAGTGACTCGACGACCTCGAACTCCTCGATGAGGTCCTCCGGTCGTCGACTCGACGCGTACCTGCCACACATGCGGACCAGCCTAGTGCTCGGCTCGGCGGGTGGGCGGCCCCTCGCGTGCAGGGGTGAGGAGGCGCTCCGGGGCGGTCGTGTAGGAATGGGACATGTCTGTGAGCCGATTGATCGCCCGACCTCTCCTTGCTGCTGGATTCATCTATGGCGCCCAAAGCGCCCTGCGCAACTCCGAGGCGTTGGCTCCCAAGGCCTCGCCCGTTGCCGATGCCGTCGTGCCGGTGGTCCGCAAGGCCGGCATCCCGCTGACCAATGACCCAGCCTCCCTGGTGAAGATCAACGCGGCCGTGCAGATCACCGGGGGGTTGGCCCTCGCCACCGGCAAGGCGCCACGCCTCGGCGCGCTGCTGCTGGCCGGCTCGATGGTGCCGACCACCATCTCCGGCCACCCCTTCTGGAGTGAGAAGGACCCGGTGGCGAAGAAGACCATGCAGATGCATTTCTTCAAGAACCTCTCGATGCTCGGCGGCGCGATCATCGCGGCGGGCGACACCGACGGCAAGCCGGGCTTGGCCTGGCGCACCCGACGGGCCGCGAAGGACGCGAGTCGGGAGACCAGGCGTGCGACCAAGATGGCCACGCGCCGGATCAGCTGAGACCGGCTGCTGCTCGCCACGACGGTGAGCCGATAGCCTGCGCGCGTGCCTGGACCCGCCGCAGCCGAGATCGCCGAGCCGTGGCCTGCCCCTCGTGCACCCGCCCCGACCGACCTGACGGTCTCCCTGCCCGGCAGCAAGTCGCTGACCAACCGAGCCCTGGTGCTGGCGGCGATCGCCGACGGTCCGGCGACGGTGGCACAGGCACTTCGATCGCGGGACACGCTGCTGATGGCCGAGGCGCTCACCGCTCTAGGCGCACAGGTCGACACCACCACCGCTGACTGGCGAGTCATTCCTGCAGCCTTCTCCGGCGACGCACAGATCGACTGCGGCCTGGCCGGCACGGTGATGCGCTTCGTACCGCCGATCGCAGCACTCTCCACCGGCACGATCTTCTTCGACGGCGACGAGCACATGCGCACCCGTCCGGTGGGCGAGGTCCTGAGCGCTCTCGCTTCCCTGGGGATCGCCGTCGACGACGAGGGCAGCAGCTCCTTGCCGTTCAGCATCCGCGGGAGGGGTGGTGTGCGTGGTGGCAGGGCAGTGGTGGACGCCTCGGCCTCGTCCCAGTTCATCTCTGCGTTGCTTCTCGCCGGGCCCCGCTATGACCACGGGGTCGACGTGGTGCACGCCGGGCGACCCGTGCCTTCGATGCCACACATCGAGATGACCGTGGCGATGCTGCGCGAGCACGACGTCGAGGTGGACGACAGCGAGCGCGATCGTTGGCGCGTCTCCCCTGGACCTGTGCGCGCGCTCGACCGGGTGATCGAGCCCGATCTCTCCAACGCCGCACCCTTCCTCGCCCTCGGCGCGCTCACCGGCGGTTCGGTGACCGTGCGCCACTGGCCACGCGCGACCACCCAGCCCGGGGACGAGCTGCGCGAGATCCTGGCGCTGATGGGCTGCACCGTCGAGCACGTCGCCGAGGGTCTGCGCGTCACCGGGCCGGAGCGGCTCGCCGGGGTTGACCTGGACCTTCACGAGGTGGGTGAGCTGACACCTGCGATCGCCGCTCTGTGCGCCCTGGCCGAGTCGCCGTCGCACCTGCGCGGGGTTGCCCACATCCGAGGTCACGAGACCGACCGGCTCGCGGCGCTGGCCACCGAGCTCACTGCCCTCGGAGCGGACGTCGTCGAGCGTCCAGACGGACTCTCGATCACACCGGCCCCCCTGCACGGAGGGTTGTGGCGCACCTACGCCGACCATCGGATGGCGCACGCCGGCGTCATTCTCGGGGCGGCCGTCGACGGCGTCCTGGTGGAGAACATCGCCACTACCGCCAAGACGTTCCCGGACTTCGCGGGCTTCTGGTCCGGGCTGATGACGTGACCAATCGCTACTCCGATCACGACATCGAGCACTATGACCGGCCCCGTCGCCGCAGCCGTCCGCGCACCAAGGACCGCCCCACCTATGACGACGCCGTCGAGGGCCGGGTCGTCACCGTGGACCGCGGCCGCTTCACCCTGCTGCTGGACGGCCACGTCGTGCTCGCGGTGAAGGCACGCCCACTCGGACGCAAGGGTGTCGTGGTCGGCGACCGGGTCCGGGTCGTCGGCGACACCACCGGCAACGAAGGCGCCCTCGCTCGGATCGTGGAGGTCACGCCCCGCACGACGACGCTGCGCCGCACCGCCGACGATGACGATCCGGTCGAGCGCGTCATCGTCTCCAACGCCGAGCAGCTGGTGATCGTCACGGCGCTGGCCGACCCCGAGCCCCAGCCCCGCCTGCTGGACCGCGCCCTGGTGGCCGCCTACGACGCCGGCATGGCTCCGCTGCTGTGCCTGACGAAGGCTGACCTCGCCGATCCCGACCCGTTCCTCTCCACCTACCGGTCCCTCGGCGTCCCGTGGGTCGTCACCCAACGCGGCGGCGACCTCGCCGAAGTCCGCGCTGCACTGGCCGGTCGCACGTCGGTCCTCGTTGGTTCGAGCGGGGTCGGCAAGTCAACGCTGGTCAACGCCCTGGTCCCGGACGCCGACCGGGAGGTGGGAGTGGTCAACGCGGTCACCGGGCGGGGTCGCCACACCTCGACCTCGGCGTTCATGCTGGCCCTGCCGCAGGGGTCCGGTTGGATCATCGACACCCCCGGTATCCGCTCGTTCGGTCTCGCCCACGTCAAGCCAGAGGACCTCATCGGCGCCTTTCCTGACCTCGACGAGATGACCGAGAACTGCCCGCGGGGATGCACTCACGGTGAGGACGAACCGGAGTGTGGCCTCGACGTGGCTGCGAGCGCAGGCCACGTCGAGGGCGAACGGGTCTCGTCGTTTCGCCGACTGCTGGCCGCGCGCAGCGCCAGTGACTACTGAGCACCAGACTGCGGGGCTGCTCGTGCTCGAGCCGAGCAC
>JBAVCA010000301.1:0-4864 GCA_049586475.1 Nocardioides sp. | reverse complement strand
CAGCTGGCGCGCAGTGTTGCGGAGTCCGACACCGTCAGCGCGGTGACCGGCTTCCGCACCGCGCGCATCGAGCTCGACGACGAGACGGGGCTCCTCCGTCTGACCGCACTGGACGGGCGCACGGTCGCCGCTGTCGACCACGTGATCGCCGTGACCGGGTTCCGCCCCGACCACACCTGGCTCTCCGAGGTGCACCTCGACCTCGATGGCGAGCTGTCCGCGCCCCGGCTGCTTGCGCCGGAGATCCATCCCGCGCACCACTCCTGCGGCACGGTGAGCCCGCACGGCGCCGACCTGCTGCGCCAGCCCGAGCCCGGCCTCTACCTTGCGGGGATGAAGTCCTACGGGCGCGCCCCGTCCTTCCTGGTGCTGACCGGCCACGAGCAGGTCCGCTCGATCGTGGCCGAGATCGCCGGCGACCACGAGGCGGCGGCCCGGGTGGAGCTCACCCTTCCCGAGACCGGGGTCTGCGGTGCGGGTCCGGCCTACGACGATCGAGCCGTCACCTGCTGCAGCCAGCCCGAGATCGTGGCTGTCGGCGCCGGGCGGTGACGGTGACAGTGACGGTGCTCAGTCTCCTCGGGGGAGCAGCTCAGCCAGCAGCGCCTGGACGCGCTGGTCGACCTCGTCACGGATCTCGCGCACCGAGTCTGCGCCCTTGCCCGAGGGGTCGTTGAGCGCCCAGTCCTCGTAGCGCTTGCCGGGGAAGATCGGGCAGGCGTCGCCACACCCCATGGTGATGACGACGTCTGAGGCGGCGACGTCCTCGGTGAGCAGCTTCTTGGGAAGCTCTTGGGAGATGTCGATCCCCAGCTCGGCCATCACCTCGACCACGGCCGGGTTGACCGAGTCGGCAGGCGCGGAGCCTGCCGAGCGGACGCTCACCCGGCTCCCGCCGTGGTGGGCCAGGAGGGCCGCGGCCATCTGGGAACGGCCCTGGTTGTGGACGCAGACGAAAAGGACCTCGGGGACGGTGGTCATGCGCTCTCCTCAGGGGTGGAGGACGTCGAGGGGTAGTAGCGGCGCCGCGCCCACAGGGCGACGTAGACCAGCCCGACCAGGACCGGCACCTCGATCAACGGGCCCACGACCCCGGCCAGGGCCTCGCCGGAGGTGACGCCGAAGACGCCGATCGCGACCGCGATGGCCAGCTCGAAGTTGTTGCCCGCGGCCGTGAAGGCAAGAGCGGTGGTGCGCTCGTAGGTCATCCGCAACCGGTAGCCGAGGGCGAACGAGCCGCCCCACATCAGGGCGAAGTAGGCCAGGAGCGGCAGCGCGATGCGGGCCACGTCGCGCGGCTGGCTGGTGATGGTGTCGCCCTGCAGGGCGAAGAGGACGACGATGGTGAACAGCAGCCCGTAGAGCGCGGTGGGCCCGATCTTCGGCAGGAAGGTCGACTCGTACCACTCCCGGCCCTTGGCCTTCTCTCCCAGCGTACGGCTGAGGAAGCCGGCGAGCAGGGGGATCCCGAGGAAGATCAGCACGGAGACGGCGATGTCCCAGACCGAGACGTCCAGCCCGGTCTGGTCGAGGCCGAGCCAGCCCGGGAGCAGCTCGAGGTAGAAGTAGCCGAGACCCGCGAACGCGATGATCTGGAAGACGGCGTTGAGCGCGACCAGGATGGCGGCGGCCTCACCGTCGCCGCAGGCCAGGTCGTTCCAGATGAGCACCATCGCGATGCAGCGCGCGAGACCGACGATGATCAGGCCGGTGCGGTACTCCGGCAGGTCGGGGAGCAGCAGCCAGGCCAGGGCGAACATCAGCGCCGGGCCGATGATCCAGTTCAGCAGGATCGAGGAGACCAGGAGCGTCCGGTCTCCGGTCACGTGCCCGAGCTCGTTGTAGCGCACCTTGGCGAGCACCGGGTACATCATGATCAACAGGCCGATCGCGATCGGCAACGAGACCGAGCCGACCTCGACCTTCGACAGCGCCTCGTCGAGACCGTCGACGGAGCGGCCGAGCACCAGCCCGAACGCCATGGCCGCGATGATCCAGACCGGCAGGAACCGGTCGAGCACGGACAGCCGCTGCATCACTGCAGCCTCTTCGGCAGGCGTGCCGTCGCGTGGGGGACGTCCCGTCTCCTGGGAGAGGTCGCTCATCCGAGCACCTCCGCGCTCACGGGCGTGGTGAGCCCTGCGGTGGTGAAGAGTGTCGAGATGGCGGCCATCGCCGCCGGCCGGGCCTGGTAGTAGACCCAGACGCCGCGCTTCTCCCGGTTCAGCAAGCCTGCGTCGTGCAGGACCTTGAGGTGGTGGCTGATGGTCGGCTGGGTCAGTTCGAAGGCCGGCAACAGGTCGCACACGCACGCTTCGGCGCCCTCGTGCGAGAGCACCATCGACATCAGGCGCAGTCGGACCGGGTCGGCGAGTGCCTTGAGCAAGGGGGCGACCGCGGCTGCCTGCTGGGGCGTCAGCGGCTCGCGCGCGAGCGGGCTGCAGCACGCCAGTGCGTCATCGTGGGTGGGGACCTGCGTCCCTGATATTGACATGCATCGATAGTTACACAGATCGATGGGCAATGACGAAGCGGTGCACCTCGTCGACTCCGGGTGCAGTGCTCACCGCGCCCGGCGGACACCGATCAGGGCCCGACCCGACGGGGCTCGACTCTCCCTCACCAGGACACGGCCGTGACGAAGCTCGCCCCGCCGTCGGTGCTGTGCTGGAGCCCCGCCGTGGTCGCGACCCACACGGAGCCGTTTCCACCGGTGGTCAGCGCCTGCAGCTGACCGTCGAAGATGGAGCCCACGCGCTCCCAGCCTGCCAGGTCGTCGCTGGCATGGACCTCCCCTGATGGGGCAACCCCGATCAGTCGGCCCTCCGGGGTGAAGTCGACCAGCTGGAGGAGCGGTGCCGGTGAGGCGGCTGCGAACGACAGGCCACCGTCGGTGCTCACTCGCGGGCCCTCCTCCGTCGTGGCGACGATGGCCGACCCCGTGGCCGCCAGGTCGAAGGCAGCGACGTCGGTGGCGCCCTGACTCCAGGAGGTACCGCCGTCGGTGCTGATCCGAATCGAGCCGTCAAAGCCGACCATGCCACCGGGCCACGCATCGAGCGCATGGAAGTCCGCCTCGCCCGACAGGGCCAACGGGTTCCAGGCCCGCCCACCGTCGGTGGAGACGATGACGCCGAGCACTGCAGGACCGTCCTCGTCGGGCCCCGGGTGGCCGCTGGCGAGGAGCTGGCCGTCGGGCCCGGTCGAGAATCCCATCAGGTCGGTGCTGGCATCACCGACCTTCGACAGAGCATCGTCCCGGTAGGCGACCAGCCCGGTGTGGGTGGCGATCAGGACCCTCGAGTCGTCGGCCGGGTCGATGGCGAGGCCGTGGATGTGGGAGAGGTCGATGGAGGCAGAGCCCGAGGTGGCAGTCTCGCCGCCTCCGCAGCCGACGAGCGCGGCAGTCGCCGCCGTCGCCCCCGCGAGCAGTATCGATCGCCTCACTGGAGCAGACCTACCATCGTCTCGATCTGGACGGTCTGGGACGTCACGAGATTCTGGGCCAGAGCGACGGCGTCGGTGTTGGTCCCGTTCTCGACCTCGAGCTCGGCCATCTGGATTGCGCCCTCATGGTGGGAAATCATCCTCTCCAGCCACATCGACTGGAAGCGCTCGCCGGTCGAGTCCTCCAGGGCTCCCATCTGGTCAGCGCTCATCATGCCGGGCATGTCTGACATGTCTGACATGTTCGAGCTCATGTCTCCCATGTCGTGACCGGCGTTGGAGTGGTCGAGGGAGGTCTCGGGGATCGGCTCGTCCCACGCGGTGAGCCAGTCGACCATGGTCTCGATCTCGGGCACCTGAGCCGAGCGGATCTCATCCATCAAGGCGGCAACGGCCGGGTCCAGCTCTCGGCCCTGCGCCACGACGACCATCTGCACCGCCTGGGCGTGGTGCGCGATCATCTCGGTCGCGAAGTCGACGTCGGCGGTGTTGAAGGTCGAGCCGTTGGCGGCGGTACTCACGGCGCCCGGGTCGACTGCGTCGTCGGAGCTGCCGCAAGCAGAGATCGCCGTCGTGGCGATCAAGGCGACGACGACGGCGGCACGGCGTCGCCAGGCGAAGGCGTGCTGGGCGGTGGTGCTGGTCATGTCGTTCTCTTTCGTCGAGGCGGCCATCGGTGCGGTCAGGTCCACCGCCGAGCCCGGGTGCCGTGGACCCAGCGTAGGTCGACCAACATGACATCCTCCGCTCGTGGACGACACGCAGCTGGTTCGGATGCAGGCCTTGGGGTCGCGCACCTTCGTGCGAGCGCCCCGCCACCACCCCGGGCAGCTGGCCTGGAGCGCTCGCTCGCTCGAGAGCGCCGACACCGGTGACGTCCGTTTCTGGAGCGAGCACGGCAGTGACGTCGGTTGGGCCTGGGCGCAGGAGTCCGGGTGGGTCGAGCTGTGTCTCGACGTCGATGACCTGCACGCCACCGACGTCGCACGGGAGGCCGTGGCCTGGTGCCTCGACCGAGCGCGCGACGACCAGCCGGTGCGGACGATGGTGCTGGCGAGCGAGCACCTGCTCCTCGCGGTCCTGACCGAAGCCGGGTTCCTTCTCGAGGGAGGGCCGTGCTTCACGCACCACCACCTCGACCTCCCTCTCCTGCCCCCTCGGCCGGAGGTGAGCGGCTACCGGCTCAAGGCGGTCCGAGACGGCGAGGCCACCCCCCGGGCGGCTTGTCACCGAGCTGCGTGCGGCACCGCCGGGGTCCCGTCGCGAGTGAGCACCACGTCGTACGCGGCCCTGATGGCCACACCTCCTTACCGGGCCGACCTCGATTGGGTGGCCGTAGCCGGCGACGGAGCCTGGGTGGCGTCCTGCCTGGTGTGGCTCGACCCGATGAGCGGCGTCGCGCTGCTCGAGCCCGTCG
>JBAVCA010000300.1:0-5356 GCA_049586475.1 Nocardioides sp. | reverse complement strand
ATGCCGAGCAGGATCGCCGCGTAGAGCGTCGTGCGACTGTCGGCCTTCTCGGCGGGCATCTCGGTAAACACGTCGGCCACGGGAGGTCCTCATCTGTGTAGCCAGTCCGCGGTGGAAAGGCACTGGCGCAGGGTGCTGCGAGACTAGGGGCTCGTGCGGTCGCCGCATGGTGGTTCGCGCCAGCTCCGCCAACTGGTCCAGACCTGACGCGCAGGACCGTGCAGGGCCGCACCGTCGAGCTGGCACTCTTCAGCAGCGTTCATAGGTGGGGGCCCAATTGTCGAAGCAGATCGTGCCAAGGTCGACCCAGCTCGTCACGCCAGCGGCGCTCACGACCAGCTCGTTGCCCTCGATGCTGCCGTAGCCGCCACGGGCGAAGCGCACCTGCTCACCCGGATCGGCGTAAGCGAGGTCGTCCTCGGTCAGGAGTCCGTCCGGTAACGCGACGAGACGACGAGGCCTGGCCACCCCGGTCGTCGCGGGACTGTCGGGCGCCACCGCCGAGTCGATGACGGGCAGGTCGGACATGGTCGAGCGGAACGGTTCGGCGTCCGCCCCGGGCCCGCCTGAGCAGCCGGCCACGGTGAGGACGAGGACCATCGGTAACGCGACGGTGAGGGCGGTCCGAACGCGGGCACGTGCCGCCGCCCGAGGGCAAGAATCAGTCATGGCCATCAGATGCGCCCGAGTCCGGGAAAGTTGCCGTCCTCGCCGACGGGGCAGGGGGACATCAAGGACGGGCGTGGGCGATCGCTTCGTCTTCCTCGGGCGACAGCTGGGCGTCGGAGGTCCAGCCGGCGACGTTCTTGGCATAGGTGCGGGCTTCGCTGCGACCGTGGATCGAGCTGAGCACGATCCCGTCGCCGCTGTCGTCGAGCAGGGCGAGGGTCCACGAGAGATGTCCACCCATGTCGCCGAAGGCGTCGTAGCGAACGACGGCGAGGTGACGCAAACCGGCCGTGCTCTCCGCGCGCAGGGCGGCGACCTCTTGACGCAGGCCGAGCACGTCGGTGGGCAGGTCGGCGCCGTCGGCCTGCGGCGTCGTACGGCGCACCGCGACGACCGCCAGGGCCAGCGCCGCCACGGCCACGACGAGCGCCGTCACGGCGAGGAGCACGAGCATGGCGCCACCGTAGTGCGGGGAGGACGGCGGGCAGCGGCGCACCGCCGCACGAGTGGTGAGTGGCTCGGGCGAGAATGTCCGGCATGGAGCTTGCAGCCCTCGTCCTGACGTTCGGGGCGATCTTCGTCGTCGAGCTCCCCGACAAGACCTTTCTGGCGACCCTGGTCCTGGCCACGAAGTATCGGCCCCTTCTCGTGTGGATCGGGGTCGGACTCGCGTTCACGGTGCAGACGGCGATCGCGGTCGGTCTCGGCCAGGCCGCGACGCTGCTGCCTCAGGACCTGGTGCGGGGAGCCGCTGCGGGGCTGTTCGTGCTCGGCGCGGTCGTGCTGGTGCGGGAGGGGCGTCGTCATGCCGACGCGGGAGAGCCCAGCGACGACGAGACAGCGGATGCCGCCGTGCCGGCGGCCGGCTGGCGGGCAGTCCTGGCGAGCTTCCTGGTGCTGTTCGCTGCCGAGTGGGGCGATCTCTCCCAGCTGCTCACCCTCTCGCTGGTAGCTCGCTACGAGGCTCCGGTGAGCGTGTTCGTCGGAGCCCTCGCCGCCCTGCTCACCGTGAGCGCGCTTGCGGTGGTCGTGGGACGAAGCCTGCTGCGGGTGGTCTCCCTCCACGTCCTGCACTACGTAGGCGCGGGCGTGTGCCTCCTGCTTGCCACGCTGACGATCGTCGAGCTCGCGCGCTGAGCAGGTGCCCGATCGCGGCCCCCACTAGAGTCTTCCCATGAACGATGTCGCCACCCCCAGCCCGACCGACGCACGACACCACGGGGCCGACAGCGAGGTCGGCCGCCTGCGCACGGTGATGCTGCACCGACCCGGGCACGAGCTCTCCCGCCTGACGCCGCGCAACAACGACCAGCTCCTCTTCGACGGGATTCCCTGGGTCGCCCGTGCCCAGGAGGAGCACGACGCCTTCGCGCAGGCTCTACGCGAGCGAGACGTCGAGGTCCTGTACCTCACCGATCTGCTGACCGAGACCCTTGCCGTGGAGGAGGCGCGGGCGGCGGCCATCGAGACGGCGCTGGCCGACCTCGAGCTCGGCGACACGATGCGTCACTACCTCGACGGCTTCCTGCGCGATGCCGACCCCGAGCACCTGACGAGCTACCTCACCGTCGGCATCCGCAACGACGAGGTCCGCGGCGGTTTCGGCCTGGTGACGTCGTTGCTCACCCACGACGCCTTCCTCATCGATCCGCTGCCCAACCTGCTCTTCACTCGGGACTCCTCGGTCTGGATCCGTGACCGGGCCGCGATCACGTCGCTGGCCATGCCTGCACGCAAGCGCGAGACCCAGCTGACCGAGCTGATCTACACGTTGCACCCGCGCTTCGTCGGAACCCCTCGCATTCACGGCCACCACTACGAGCACGTCGAGGGGGGCGACGTGCTGCTGCTCGCGCCAGGCGTCATCGCGGTCGGGGTCGGCGAGCGGACCACCGCCGCCGGCGTCGAGCGGCTCGCGCGTCAGGTCTTCGTCGACGACCTCGCCCACACCGTGCTGGCGGTCCCGATCGCGCAGGAGCGGGCCACGATGCACCTCGACACGATCTGCACCATGGTCGACGTGGACAAGATGATCGTCTACGAGAACGTCGCCGAGTCGCTCGTGGGCTACGCCGTCACTCGTGACGGACAGGAGGACGACGGCACCCTGAGGCTCAGCGTCGCCCAGCCTCAGCCGTTCCTCGTCGCCGCCGCGCAGGCGATGGGCATCGACCAGCTGCACCGCATCGACACCGGGCTCGACCCGGTCACCGCCGAGCGCGAGCAGTGGGACGACGGCAACAACACCCTCGCCCTGGCCCCGCGGGTGGCGGTGGCCTACGAGCGCAACGACGCCACCAACGCCCGTCTCGAGGAAGCCGGGATCGAGGTCGTCCGCATCGCCGGCTCCGAGCTGGGCTCCGGCCGAGGCGGCCCGCGCTGCATGAGCTGCCCGATCTCGCGCGACCCGCTCGGCTGATCGACGCACCGCCCCCGGTGCCCGGCGTTCGCTGGACACCCCACCACCGGTCCACCAGGATCCGTAGCGTCTGCTGCACCGACGCACCCGACGAGAGGCCCCCCCATGGCAACGTTCTTCGACTCCTTCACTCCTCAGGAGGTCGCCCGCATCAGTGCGCACGGCCGCCGCGTCAACCTCCCTGAGGGCTGGTCGCCGATCTGGGAGAAGACCCCGGCCGACAAGGCCTACATCCTTCTTGACGGCACAGTCTCGGTTCGTCGCGACGGCAAGGAGATCGCGACCCTGGGCGCCGGCGACATCGTGGGCGAGGCAGCCATCGTCGGGCACTCGCTGCGGACCGCCTCGATCGTGGCCACCAGTCCGCTCCAGGCGATCCACTTCACCGACACCGACGTCCGCGACCTGATCGAGGAGATGCCGTCGTTCGCCGAGAAGATCGCTGCGGTTGCCCAGTCGCGGGTGAAGTCCGCCTGAGCGAGCACGAAGCCGGACCCACCCCGGCGCCGACTGACGCTGATGAGGCCGTGGGAACGAGCACCGACCTGAGCACCGAGGCGGAGACCGGCGCAGAGCCAGCGGCCTCGGAGCTCGCCGGCGCCTTCGACCTTGCCGAGGCGATCCTGCTGGGCGCGGAGCCCAGCCTGACCCGGCTCGAGGTATGCGAGCGGTCGGGAGTCGACCTCGAGGTGGCGGTGCGGCTGTGGCACCTGATGGGATTTCCGCTGACCGACGACGACGAGGTTGCTTTCACTCCCGCGGACGTCGAAGCCCTGCGCAACGCGTGGGACCTCGTCGAGCTCGGGATCCTCAGCCCGGAACGGCAGGCCGCCCTGGTGCGCACGTGGGGACGCAGCTTCGCCCGGCTCGCGGAGTGGCAGACCACGTTGCTGTCCGCGGTCGCGCTGGAAGGCCTGGACGCGGCCGACGACCCGGTCGAGACCTTCACCGCCCTGACCGAGCAGGTCCTTCCCCGCGTCGAGGCCCTGCAGAGCTACGTCTGGCGCCGTCACCTCGCCAGCGCGGGCGGGCGAATGCTTGCGGTCGCCGACCCGGCGGCGCCGTCGCGACCTACCGCGGTGGTCTTCGTCGACATCGTCGGCTACACCTCGCGTAGCAAGACCCTCAGCGAGACCGAGCTGGTCGCGTGGATCGAGCAGTTCGAAGGCGAGACGGCCGACCTGGTGACCGGCGTGAACGGACGGATCATCAAGAACATCGGCGACGAGGTGCTCTTCGTCGTCGACGATCCTGCCGATGCGCTGGCGGTGGCTCTCGAGATGACCCGCCGCGGCTCCGACCCCGAGGACGCCTACCCCGAGGTGCGCGCCGGCCTGGCCTACGGCGAGGTGGTGCTGCGTCTCGGCGACGTGTTCGGGCCGACGGTCAACATCGCCTCCCGCCTGACCTCGATCGCCCGACCCGGGTCGGTCCTCCTGGATCGTGGCGCCCATGAGGCTCTGTCGGAGGCTGCCGAAGCACCCGGCTCGCCGTACCACTTCAAACGGCTGCGCAACGTCTCGGTGAAGGGCTACTCCCGGCTTGCGGCCTGGGCCGTGCGCGAGCGCTCCTGAGCACCCCGCGCGATCAGCGGATGGTCACCTGACGGTTGGCCAGCCCCGCGCGCGTCGAGCGCTGCTCGGTGGTCAGGTCCGAGGAGTCAGCGAGCGCGTCGTCGAGGGCACGTTTGAAGGCCGCCGCCGGCTCCTCGAGGACCTCGGCGCCGGTGCCGACCGGCAGATCCCACACGGGCACCAGCAGACCGTGAGCACGGAACATCCCTACCAGTCGGGCATCCGGCACGATCACGTCGGCGCCGTCGCCGTGCAGGCGCGCCAGCGCGTCGAGAAGATCGGCCTCGGGCTCGGGCATCACCCACCGCAGGTGCTCCTTCGGTCCGACGTTGGTCCAGTACGCTGCCTCGACGGACGTCAGGCGAGCGGTCGGGGAGGCTGCCTCGTTGGCCTGGGACAGCGCGTCCTCGAGACCGTCGGTAGCCTCCAGGTCGCCGGTCCAGAACTCGAAGCCCTCGTGCACCGTGACGTCGAGGCTCGTGTTGGTGACGAGGTCCTGCAGCCGCGGTCCTGCGCCCGGGTCGGCAGGCAGGCCGACCAGGTCGGGCTCGGAGTCGAGGGCGAGCTGGAGCACCGCAGCGAGGTCGCGGGAGGGGTCCCCGTACTGGTGCTGCACCTGGAGCCCGAGCCAGACCTCTCCGCTCTCGCGGGACATCGCGGGCGCTGCCATCGGGAGCAGGGTGCAGAGCTTGAC
>JBAVCA010000299.1:0-4572 GCA_049586475.1 Nocardioides sp. | reverse complement strand
GCCTCGAGGGACGGCACGTCGTGCTGGTCGGGGACCTCACCCACAGCCGGGTCTTTCGCAGCAACGTGCTCTGTCTGGCCAAGCTCGGCGCCAGGGTGAGCGTGGTGGCGCCACCGACGCTGATGCCCAGCGGCGTCGAGGCATGGTCGAAGGCCGTCGGTTTCGCCACGTCCTACGACCTGGACGAGATGCTGCCGAGTGCCGACGCCGTGATGATGCTGCGGGTGCAGCGCGAACGCATGAGCGGTGGCTACTTCCCCAGTGCGCGGGAGTACACCGTGGGCTATGGCCTGACCCGCGACCGCCTGGCCGCGCTCGGCCCCGACGTTCCGATCTGTCACCCCGGCCCGATGAACCGTGGCCTCGAGATCGCTGCCGATGCAGCGGACGCCGCACAGTCGCTGGTCCTCGACCAGGTCTCGGCCGGCCTCGCGGTGCGGATGTCGATCCTGTACCACCTGCTGGCCGGAGAGGGTTCGAACACGTGAGCACCACCGACACCACCACCGACAGAATCATCGTCAGGGGCGCCTCCCTGCTGGGTGGGGCCGCCGCCGACGTCCTCATCGAGGGCGGCGTGATCGCCGAGATCGGGTCGGTGACCGCAGCCGGTGCCCGCACCGTCGACGCTGAGGGGCTCATCGCGCTGCCGGGCCTGGTCGACCTGCACACGCACCTGCGAGAGCCCGGCCGCGAGGACGCCGAGACGATCCGCACCGGTTCGCAGGCCGCCGCCCTCGGCGGTTACACCGCCGTGCTCGCGATGGCCAACACCATCCCCGTCACCGACACTGCCGAGTCCGCCGAGCGCGTGCTCGACCTGGGCCGGACTGCCGGGGTCGTCGACGTGCAGCCGGTCGGAGCGGTCACCCGCGGACTGGGCGGCGAGGAGCTTGCCGAGCTCGGGCTGATGGCCCGCTCCCGCGCCCGGGTGCGGGTGTTCTCCGACGACGGTCGATGCATCGCCAACGCCCGGGTCATGCGGCGCGCGCTGGAGTACGTCAAGGCCTTCGGCGGAGTCGTCAGTCAGCACGCCCAGGACCCTGACCTCGCCGGACCGACGTCGTGCTGTCACGAGGGTGAGCTCTCCGGACGACTCGGACTGCCGGGTTGGCCAGGGGTCGCCGAGGAGGTCATCGTCGCGCGCGACGTGATGCTCGCGAGGCACACCGGGAGCAGGGTGCACATCGCTCACGCCTCCACCGCGGGCACCGTGGAGGTGCTGCGCTGGGCCAAGTCGCTGGCCAAGGACGACGGGCACTGGGACGTCACCGCCGAGGTGACGCCGCACCACCTGCTGCTCACCACCGACCTGCTGGCCGGCTACGACCCGACGTTCAAGGTCAACCCGCCGCTGCGCCCGCAGGAAGACGTCGAGGCGCTGCGGGCTGCCCTGGCCGACGGCACCATCGACGCCGTGGCCACCGACCACGCCCCGCACGCGCGCCACGACAAGGAGCACGCGTTCGTCGACGCGGCCTTCGGGATGCTCGGCCTCGAGACGGCGCTGCCGGTGGTGGCCCAGGTGATGGTCGGGTCGGGTCTGCTCGACTGGGCAGGCGTGGCCCGGGTGATGTCGATCAACCCGGCGCGCATCGCCTCGCTCACCGACCACGGGCGCGAGCTCGCCGTCGGGCAGCCTGCTCATCTCACCCTGGTCGATCCCACCGCCTCGTTCACCGTCGATCGCGACCAATCCGCCTCCCTCTCACGCAACAACCCCTGGCACGGCCGCTCGTTCGGCGCCGCCGTGCACACCACGATGCTGCGCGGTGTCCCCACCGTCAGCGAAGGAGGACTTGTCGGATGACCACGCCGTCCATCGAGCGGATGCTGCCCCTGCGCACTCCCGCCGGCGACTTCCGCGTCTGGACCGAGCAGGTTGGTGAGTCGTCGTCCGAGCGACCCACCGTGCTGTTGCTGCACGGCGGCCCGGGAGCGACGCATGAGTACCTCCGCACCTTCTCGGAGCACTTGCCGGCTGCCGGGATCCCGTTCGTCTACTACGACCAGCTCGGCTCGGGCCGTTCCGACGTGCCGTCCGACCCGATGCTCTGGGAGATCGACCGTTTCGTCGACGAGGTCGAGCAGGTCCGCCGCGCCCTGGTCGACGCCGGCGCGGTCGGTGACGCCGGGCTCGTCGTCTACGGCCAGTCGTGGGGAGGACTGCTGGGCATCGAGTACGCCCTGGCCCACCAGGAGCACCTCGCGGGGCTCGTGATCAGCAACATGGTGGCGAGCATTCCGTCCTACAACGACTACGCCCGCGACGTGCTGATGCCCGCGATGGATCAGGACGCGCTGCGCGAGATCCAACGGATGGAGGCCGAGGGCGAGACCGAGACGGAGGCCTACGAGGCACTCTTGATGGAGCACCACAATGCCTTCCACCTCTGTCGGCTCCCGCTCGACGCGTGGCCGGACCACGTGATCGCCGGCCTCTCGACCATCAACCGAGAGATCTACGTGCCGCTGCAGGGCCCGAGCGAGCTCGGTAGCGTCGGCAAGCTCGAGCACTGGGACCGCAGCGCAGACCTGCCCTCGATCACCGTGCCCGCCCTGGTCATGGGTGCCGCCCACGACACGATGGACCCTGCCTACATGAAGTGGATGGCTGATCAGTTGCCGCAGGGTCGCTACCACCACAGCCCCGAGGGCAGCCACCTCGCGCTCGTCGACGACGAGCACACGTACTTCGCAGGCCTGATCGCCTTCCTGGAGGACCTCGCATGACCGACGCACCCCAGCTGCCCCAGTTGATCGTGCTGACCGGTGCCACCGCCGGCATCGGCCTGGAGGCCGCCCTCCAGCTCGGCGCCCAAGGCCACCACCTGGTGCTGGTCGGTCGGAACGTGGCCAGGCTCGAGAGCGCGGCCGCCCGCGTCAGGGCCTCCGGTGCGAGCCAGGTCGACACCCTGGTTGCCGACCACGAGTCGCTCGACTCGATCCGGGCCCTCGCGGCCGAGCTCCGGGCGGCGTACGCCGACATCGACGTGCTCGTCAACAACGCCGGCACCGTCTACGACAAGCGCGCGCTGACCGAGGACGGCTTCGAGAGGACCTTCGCGGTCAACCACCTCTCCGGCTTCCTGCTGACCGAGCTGGTCAAGGACCTGGTGCGCAAGCGAATCGTCTTCACCGCCTCGACCGGCCACTACGCCGGCACCCTGGACTTCGACGACCTCGGCTTCGAGCAGGGCTACTCGGTGTTGAAGTCCTACAGCCGCTCCAAGCTCGCCAATGTGCTGTACGCCCGCAGCCTCGCGGCTGAGCTCGAGGGCGCTGGCGTGACGGTCAACTCGTTGCACCCAGGTGCTGTGGCAACGGACATCTGGAGCGGTGCACCTTGGTACGCCCGCCCGTTGCTCAAGGTGGCGAAGCTCTTCATGGTCACCCCCGAGAAGGGCGGCGCCCACCTGACCTACCTGATCACCGGCCCCGACGTCGGGGGCCGCACGGGGGAGTACTACGACCAGAGCAAGCTCAAGACCGCGTCCGACCTGGCGCTCGACGACGACCTGGCCGCGCGACTGCACGAGGTCAGCGCCGACCTCGTGGGGCTCACGAAGTGAGCGCCATCCTCGTCCTCGAGGACGGCCGCACCTTCCATGGCGAGTCCTACGGCGCGACCGGGGAGACCTTCGGCGAGGCCGTCTTCAACACCGGCATGACTGGCTACCAGGAGACGCTCACCGACCCTTCCTACCACCGTCAGGTCGTCGTGATGACGGCTCCGCACATCGGCAACACCGGGGTCAACGACGAGGACGCGGAGTCCTCGCGCATCTGGGTCGCGGGCTACGTCGTGCGCGACCCCGCGCGAGTTCCCAGCAGCTGGCGCTCCGAGCGGAGCCTCGACGACGAGCTCGTCGACCACGGTGTCGTGGGGATCTCCGGCATCGACACCCGTGCCCTGACCCGGCACCTGCGCGAGCGCGGCGCGATGCGGGTCGGCATCTCCTCCACCGAGACCGACCCTGCGGCGCTGCTCGCGCGGGTTCGCGCGTCCGGCGAGATGTCCGGCTCCGAGCTCAGCAGCGAGGTCTCGACCGACCAGACCTACGTCGTGCCCGCGATCGGTGAGAAGCGGTTCACGATCGCTGCTCTCGACCTCGGGATCAAGACGATGACACCGCACCGGATGGCCGAGCGGGGCATCGAGGTGCACGTGCTGCCGGCGACCTCCTCGCTCGAGGACATCTTGGCGGTCGGTGAGCACGGACCCGACGGGCTGTTCTACTCCAACGGCCCCGGTGACCCGGCCGCGACCACCCACCAGGTCGCCGTCCTGCAGGGCGCTCTGGAGCGCGGGTTGCCCTTCTTCGGCATCTGCTTCGGCAACCAGCTCTTCGGACGAGCTCTGGGGTTCGGCACCTACAAGCTGAAGTACGGCCACCGGGGCATCAACCAGCCCGTCCTGGACCGCACCACCGGCAAGGTCGAGGTGACCGCCCACAACCACGGCTTCGCGGTCGATGCGCCGCTCACCGGGTCGACCACCACGGCGTACGGCGCCGCAACGGTCAGTCACGTCTGCCTCAACGACGACGTCGTCGAGGGCCTCGAGCTGCG
>JBAVCA010000298.1:0-8399 GCA_049586475.1 Nocardioides sp. | reverse complement strand
CGCTCATTCGGACCACCGAGACGGCGCTGGCCGAGCTCCTGGGCCAGGAGCAGCGGTCAGGTGGCGGACCCCCGAGCGCGACAACAGAAGCGACAGCCGTGTTCCGATGTGAGGGCGATGGGTGGCGCCTGGAGTACGCCGGACGCGCGGTCACCATGCGCGACCGCAAGGGTCTGCACGACCTGGCGGCGCTGCTTGCCAGACCGGGCCAGGAGATGCATGTCCTCCAGCTCGCCTCACCCCCTCTTGACCCGAGCTCACCGCCGCGCGGCACCGGAGAGCGCGCGGCCGCCGGTGCCAACGTCTCGCAGGGTGATCTCGGGCCGGTCTTGGACCGTCGCGCTGCGGCCGAGTACCGCCGACGGCTCGCCGATCTCGAGGACGACCTGATCCAGGCCCAGGCAGAGGCCGACCTGGCCCGAGTGGAGCTGGTGGATCTCGAGCGGGAGGCGCTGCGCCGCGAGCTCGCCGCGGCGTTCGGCCTTGGCGGACGACCTCGATCTGGCGCGACCGAGACAGAACGTGCCAGGAAGGCGGTCGCCGCGCGGGTCCGCGACGCCGTGGAACGCATCAGCACCGTCCACCCCGAGCTGGGACGCCACCTCCGTACCTCGGTGCGGACCGGGACCTACTGCTGCTATGCCCCTGAACACGAGCTTTGCTGGTCTGTCTGAAGTCGTGCGCCCAGCACCATGCGCTCCCGCTCGGGACAAGCCGGACGCTTCTGGCATTGCCAGAACGCATCTGGCGCCTCCTCCACGACAGATCGTCACTCGAGGAGGAATCATGAACACAACAATCACGACGGATGAGGCCGTGCTCCAGGTCGCAGCTAGCGACACGCAGACGGCCACCGACGAGGTCGCTCCCGCGATCGAGGCTCTCTCCTGGCGTCTGATGGAGTCCACGATCGCGGTGGCCGAAATGTGCACCGTCTACCTCGGGGAGCGCTTGGGGCTCTACCGCGCGCTGGACCGAACGGGTCCGGCGGACTTCGCGACGGTCGCGAGCGAGGCGGGTGTCGCGCTGCGCTACGCCCAGGAGTGGTGCGAGCAGCAGGCCGTCGCCGGCTTCGTGGCGGTGGACGACGTCGCTGCTCCCCCTCGCGATCGTCGCTACTCGCTGTCGCCCGGTCACGAGGCAGTCCTTGCTGAGCCCGAGTCGCCGGCCTACTTGGCGACGCTCGGACTGATGACCGCGGGCATCAGCTCGGCTCTGCCCACCCTGGCTGCGGCCTTCCGCACGGGTGAGGGGGTCCCCTACGCCGCCTACGGGTCATCGGGACGGGAGGCACAGGAGTCGTTGAACCGCGCGGGCTACATCGGCGGGATGGCCGACTGGGTGGCCCTGCTGCCCGATATCCAGGCGAGGCTGAAGCAGTCCGGTGCCCGCGTGGCAGACATCGGCTGCGGCTGCGGATGGTCCTCGGTGGCGCTGGCCGCGAGCTTCCCCAAGGCAGAAGTGGTAGGCGTCGACGTGGACCAGCCGTCGATCGAGCGGGCCCGCGAGGTGGCCCTCGCGCAGGGAGTGGCCGGGCAGGTGGAGTTCGTGCACGCGGACGCCACGGCGGGGCTCTGCGATGCGGTCCAGGGAGACTTCGACCTGATTACCGTCTTTGAGGCGCTGCACGACACCGCGCGTCCGACCGACGTGCTCGTCGCCATCCGGTCCTTGCTGCGGCCTGGGGGCGCCGTTCTGATCGCAGAACCCGCCATCGAGGAGCAATTCACCGCGCCGGGGGGTCCGATGGAACGGATGTTCCTCGCCTCGAGCGTTCTGTTCTGCCTGCCGACTGCGCTGTCGAGCACCAACGCTGAGCCGACAGGCGCTGCCATGCGTCCCGACGTGCTGCGGCGACTGGCGACTCAGGCGGGGTTCAGCGCGGTCTCCGTGGTCCCGGTGGAGCACCCGATGTGGCGCTTCTATCGCCTCGATGCCTGACCGGAGAGGACGCGCAGACGCGTCGGACGAAATCGAGAGATGAGGGGAAATCCGTGCAGCTGCGCTCGCCGAACCAGGCCGAGGTCGTAGCTACAAGGGCGCTGATGCTCGTCCGTGGCACGAGCGGTGCTGCGCCGCCCAAGTGGTCGCCGGCAAGGACGTCATGGACGCGCTCACGACCAGGGAAGGGAGGTCGCAGGAGGGAGGCCGGAGCGCGGGAGTCGGGCGCGCTCATCAGGCACCGATCTCGGTCACCGCAGCGCACCAACAGCGCCACAGGCGGTGCCTCGCTTGGATGTGAGTCCTACAGATCCAGCAGCAGCGCGAGGGTCTCACGGACCTCGCTGAGAAGTACCGAGCCGATATTGCCCGTCTGTTTCTGGATTCGGGCGGTGGCCACGGAGCGCACGTGCTGACACTGCGCTGACGACCGCGCCTCAAGCCGGTTGAACTCATCAGGATCGACGACGACCTCGGCGACGCTGTGGCAAATCGTTCGCGTCAAGGGCACGACCTGGACGACGGTCGGCCCACCTCTCAGCACCCGGGCGGCGGTCACCACGACGGCCGGACGACGGAGTCCGGCCTCGCTGCCGCTGGGCATCCCGAGGTCGAGGTCGACGACGTCACCCGGCGTTAGCATCGAGCCATGCCGCCTCGTCGTCCGTGAGCTCCGTTGCGAGGTCTCGAGCCATGGCGTCCTGGCGGAGGGCGCGGATCGCCCGACTCACAGTCTCGTCGATGGTCTCGTGTCGTTCTGTGGCCAAACGGCTGATCCGCGCGTGCGTCTCCCTGCTGATGCGGATCGTCGTCGTCTCACCCATGGGTCGATCGTACCGATGTAGACAAAATCATCTACACGCTGGTAGCGGCATGGTCGGGCAGTTGCTACGGCGACGGCGCTGTTTGCCACGCGACGGCGTCCGCCATATCAACGAGCGGTAAGCGCGAGCCTGCCGCCGTCCTGGTCAATGAAGGTGATCCGTACTCTGCGTTCGAGGTGTACACCGCGACCGAAGGTGACCACCGTTGTTGCCGGACTAAAGTCGGCAGTGCAGGCGCCTTGATAACTGCGAGCCCTGACCCGCACTGCTGTCCGCTTCGCATTGGTGACAGCCCTCTTCCCGAAGGGAGGGCAACTTCCGCTACCCCACACGGTGACGCGCACCTTCTTACCGCTGATCCGATCGACGCTCATGGGCACCTCTCCGCGAGGGGTCTGCGTCGGTGCGGCGCCTGGTGGTGCGCCTTGGTAGGTCCGGATGGTGATGGCAGCTGTCGACCCGGTTGCTGCATGGGTTGCAACTGGCGTCATTGCCGCCAGCATGAGGCTTACGGCTGCCCCAGTGGCCATCGCACTTGGTCGCACGGCCTGAACCTTATGGTCACCCGACGCTCGGCACAACAGCACAGCTTCCGGCACAAGCATGGGTCTTCGAGCCCACGCTACGCGGGGCATGGGCCTGCACTCCAGCCTGCGTCATACGGCTGCGACTGCACTCCACCAGGAGGCTGGATAGCGGCCTGGCGAAGCGCACTCTCCGCGGCTTCAGAGCGAGCCATCAGGGCCTCAAGGTGAGCCTTCAGACCAGACTTCGGCTTTCGACCTGCTGCGCGGGAATCGCGCTACCGCAGGTCAGGGCCGATTTTGGTGAGCAAGGCGACGCATTCGACGTGGTGCGTCATCGGGAACAGGTCGAAGGCCCGCAGCGTAGCCAGCTCATAACCGTGTTCGGCAAAAATCGCCACGTCCCTCCCTAGCGCGGCTGGATCGCAAGCGACGTAGGCGACCGCGCGGGGTCGACGAGCCACGACCTGCTCGACCACCTTGCGCTTGGCGCCTTCACGAGGAGGGTCCAGCACGACGAGGTCGAACGGTTGGTCGTAGGACGCCGCCAGGACCTCGGCGACATCGCCTGCGGTCGCCTCCACTCCGGGGACGTTGCTCCGGCTCAGACGCGATGCGCGGCGATCACCCTCCACGGCGACCACCCGACCCGGCGCACCCCCATCACTGACCCGGTCGAGCAGGAAGCGGGCGAACAGACCCACGCCGGCGTAGAGGTCCAGGGCGGTCTCCCCCGGCTGTGGCTCGAGCGCCGCGAGCACCGCGTCGACCAGCACTTCGGGAGCACCCGGGTGGACCTGCCAGAAGCCGCCGTCCGCGACCTCGAAGTCGATTCCGTGCACTTGGTACGTCGGCCCCTCGGCGGCCTCGAGCAGGCACTCCTCGACGGCCACCAGCTCGTGGGAGCGGTGCTTGCGCATCGCTCGACCGCCGTCGGCGCGCTCCACGTACCGCTGCCGGGTGCGCCAGTGCAGCCCGTCCAGATCCCCTGGCACCGCTTCGACGCTCACCTCGACGTCGAGCCCGGCCAGCCGCCGCAGTTGCTCTTTGACCACCTCGGCCTTGAGCGAGCGCTGCCGCTGAGGTGTCACGTGCTGGAAGTCGCAGCCACCGCAGGCGTCGGGACCTGCGTAGGGACACGGAGGTGTCACCCGATCAGCCGAGGCATCGCGGATCTCCACAGCATCCGCACGCCAGAAGTGGTCGCCGTCGGTCCCCTCGGTGATCCGGACCAACACCTTCTCGCCCGGCAACGCGTGCCGGACGAAGACCGCACGCCCTTCCACCCGGGCGACGCAGAAGCCCCCATGGGCGATGGGGCCGACCTCGACCTCGACGACCTCGCCGACGCGGGAACGACCGCGCGGGCGCGGTGCCCGATGTCGGGAGCGGCTGCTCACTTGATCTGACCCCGCGACCGACGGCCAGGTCGATCGTCGACCTGGCCGCGACGCAGGTCACCCGGCCGCACCCGCAGGTCCTCGCGCTCCTCGCGCTCGCGGGCGATCTCGGAGGACCGCAGCTGGTAGGGCACGGAGATCACCATCACCCCCGGGCTGAAGAGCAGTCGACCCTTGAGCCGCAGGGCGGTCTGGTTGTGCAGCAGCTGCTCCCACCAGCGACCGACGACGTACTCGGGGATGTAGACCGCGACGACGCCGCGCGGATTGGTCCGCCGGATCTCCGAGACGTACTGCAGGATCGGCCGGACCAGCTCGCGGTACGGCGAGTGCAGCACCTTGAGCGAGACACCGAGGTTGCGCTCGTCCCAAGCCTCGATCAGTCGATTGGTGTCGGCGGGGTCGGTGGCCACGAAGACGCCCTCGAGCACGTTGGGCCGCGACGCCTTCGCGAACGCCAGCGCCCGCAGGGTGGGCTTGTGGATCTTGGAGACGAGGACGATCGCGTGCACCCGGGTGGGCATCACCTTGTCGTCCTCGTTCGCCGCCAGCTCGAGCTGCACCTTGTCGTAGTGACCCTTGATGCCGCGCATCACCGTGAAGAAGAAAATCATCGCCAGGATCGTGATCCAGGCCCCGGCCAGGAACTTCGTGACGAGGATGACGACCAGCACCACCAGGGTAAAGCTCAGGCCGATCGCGTTGATGATCCGTGAGCGATACATGGCTCCGCGCTTGTCGTGGTCGCGCTCGCTCTTCAGCTCCCGGGTCCAGTGCTTGATCATCCCCAGCTGGCTGAGGTTGAACGAGATGAACACTCCGACGATGTAGAGCTGAATCAGCTTGGTGACCTCGGCGTCGAACGCCACGATCAGCACGATCGCCATCGCGGCCAGGAACAAGATGCCGTTGGAGTAGGCCAGTCGGTCGCCGCGAGACCCCAGTGCCCGCGGCGCGTAGCCGTCCTTGGCCAAGATGGAACCCAGAACCGGAAAGCCGTTGAACGCGGTGTTCGCGGCCAGGACCAGGATGACGCCGGTGACGGTCACGACGAAGTAGAAGCCCGGGCTGAAGTCGAAGAAGATCGCTCGTGCGAGCTGCGCGACCACCGCGTGCTGGTCGTAGTCGGCGGGGATCGGGGACCCGTCGGGCAGTGACAGCCGGTCAAACTCACGCGGGTCGACGTAGCGAAGCCCCATCTGCTTGGCCAGCACGATGACGCTGACCATCATCGTGATCGCGATCATGCCCAGGAGGAGCAGGGTGGTGGCCGCGTTCTTGCTCTTCGGACGTTGGAAGGCCGGCACCCCGTTGGAGATCGCTTCCACGCCAGTGAGGGCTGCGGAGCCTGACGAGAACGCCCTCGCCAGCAGGAGCAGCAGTCCCATGGTGGTGATGGCCCCCTCGTACTCCGGCGCTGGGGCGATCAGCAGCTCAGCGCTCTCGACGTCGGGGAGGGTGCCCATCGCCAGCTGGGCGAAGCCGTAGGCGCACATGCCGAGGATCGCCACCATGAAGGCGTAGGTCGGGAGGGCGAAGAACGAGCCGGACTCTCGGATGCCGCGCAGGTTGATCGCCGTCAGCAGCATCACCATGCCCGAGGCGAACAGGACCTCATGCCCTTGGAGCGGCTCGATGGCCGAGGCCGCGTACTGCGCGGCCGAGGAGATCGACACCGCCACAGTCAGGATGTAGTCGATCAGGAGCGCACTGGCCACGGTGGTGCCAGCAGTCTGACCCAGGTTGACCTGCGCCACCTCGTAGTCTCCGCCGCCACTCGGGTAGGCGTGCACGGTCTGGCGGTAGGACGCGATCACCACCGCCATCACCACTGCCACGGCGATCGCGATCTTCCAGGACCACACGTAGTACGACGCGCCGGCCAGCGACAGCATGATGAAGACCTCGTCGGGGGCGTAGGCCACCGAGGAGAGCGCGTCACTGGCGAAGACGGGCAGGGCAATGCGCTTGGGCAGCAGGGTCTCCCCCAGCTGCGCACTCCGAAGCTTGCGTCCCAGCAGAATTCGCTTCGAGACGTTACCGACACCCACGGGCGGAACAGTACGGGACCGCGGCCTCCGCCCGCGCTGGCGCTACGGTAATCCCGTGCATGTCGTGATCATGGGTTGTGGCCGAGTCGGTTCCACGCTCGCCCGCAGCCTCGAAGACCGCAACCACACCGTGGCGGTGATCGACAGCGAGCCGGATTCGTTCCGACGCCTGGGGCCCGCGTTCAACGGCGACAAGGTCACCGGCTACGGCTTCGACCAACAGGTCCTGGAGAAGGCCGGCATCCGGCGCGCCGATGCATTCGCCGCGGTGTCCAGCGGTGACAACTCCAACATCATCGCCGCGCGAGTCGCCCGCGAGACGTTCGGGATCCAGCAGGTCGTTGCCCGCATCTACGACCCTGGCCGCGCAGAGGTCTACCAGCGCCTGGGCATCACCACGGTCGCCACCGTGAAGTGGACCGCCGACCAGGTCCTGCGTCGGATCCTGCCGGCCGGCGCAGAACCGGACTTCCGCGACCCCAGCGGCACGATTCGCGTCGACCACGTGCCCGTCCCCGAGATCTGGGTCGGGCAGCGCACCATCGACTTCCAGGCCCAGACGGGCTCCCGGATCGCCTGGATCGACCGGCTCGGAGAAGGCATGCTGCCCAATCGCGACTCGGTGATCCAGGAGGGTGACCTCATCCACCTGGTGATGCGCGAGGAGAACGCCGCCGTCGCCTTCAAGGTGATCCAGAACGGTCCCGAGGAGAGCTGATGAGAGTCGCCATCGCCGGAGCCGGCGCGGTAGGCCGCTCGATCGCGCGCGAGCTGATCCAAAACGGCCACGAGGTCTTGCTGATCGACAAGAACCCCCGCTCGGTCATGCCCGAACGCGTACCGGACGCGGAGTGGCTGCTGGCCGACTCCTGCGAGCTGTCGTCCCTGGAGGAAGCACGGCTCGACACCTGTGACGTCGTGATCGCAGCGACCGGCGACGACAAGGCCAACCTGGTCACGTCCCTGCTGGCGAAGACCGAGTTCGGCGTCCCACGGACGGTCGGGCGGGTGAACCACCCCAACAACGAGTGGCTCTTCACCGAGGCCTGGGGCGTCGACGTCAACGTCTCCACCCCCCGGATCATGTCTGCCCTCGTCGAGGAAGCCGTGACGGTCGGGGACCTGGTGCGTCTCTTCACGTTCCGCCAGGGCAATGCCAACCTGGTCGAGATGACGCTGCCCGCGGACTCGCCGTACGTCGGCAAGCCGATGGGCCTCATCCCGTTTCCGGAGAACTGCGCTCTGGTCACCATCCTGCGCGACGGACAGGTCTACGTGCCCGCCAGCGAGCAGCCCGTCGAGGCCGGCGACGAGCTGTTGTTCGTGGTGCCTGCCGAGGGTGAGGACGAGCTCGAGCGCCTGCTGGCACCCTCCCACCACCCGAGCCCCTGACGGGCGCGGCCCAGGAGCAGGCCTAGGTGCGGGTGGTTCCTGAGTCGCCGCTCGCGGCACTCTCCAACGGCGTCGCGTTCCGCGCCAGCAACCAGATCATCGCCGACCACGATGCGATCCGCAGCGGCCAACCCAGGCCGTAACGCAGCCCGGCGATGACGCCCACGGCGACGTCGACGTCGATCACGTCGCGCCAGCCGAGCAGCCACACGGGCCCCTGGAGCAGCACCCCGATCGCGCCCGGCGCGGCGAGGAGCAGGGTGAGGC